>DASXXL010000743.1:0-7248 GCA_036503085.1 Pyrinomonadaceae bacterium
GTATGGCCGCGTTCATGTGGGCGCCGGCGACGAAATTCTGATTTCCGCGATGGAGCATCATTCGAATATCGTGCCGTGGCAGATGCTGTGCGAAGAGAAGGGCGCGCGGCTGCGCGTTATTCCGATGAACGACGCGGGCGAGTTGCTGCTCGACGAGTACGACGCGCTGCTGAATGAACGCACGAAGCTCGTCGGCGTGGTCCACGTTTCCAACGCGCTCGGTACGATTAATCCGGTCAAGCAGATGATCGCGCAGGCGCATAAGTACGGCGTGCCGGTGCTGGTCGACGGCGCGCAGGCAACGCCGCACATGCCCGTCGACATGCAGGATCTCGATTGTGATTTTTATGTTTTCTCCGGTCACAAGATGTATGCGCCGACCGGCAGCGGCATCATTTACGGCAAGGCCGAGCTGCTCGAAAAGATGAACCCGTTTCAGGGCGGCGGCGACATGATCAAGACCGTCACGTTTGAAAAAACGACTTATGCCGACTTGCCGAACAGGCTGGAAGCGGGCACGCCGGCGATCGCGTCGCAGATCGGACTCGGCGCTGCAATCGATTACCTGAACACGATCGGCCGCGAGCAGGCGGCCGCACACGAAGCGGAGTTGCTGCGTTACGCGACCGAGCGCGTCTCGGCGATCGAAGGCGTGCGCATCATCGGCACGGCGAAGAACAAAGCGAGCGTGTTGTCGTTCGTGATCGACGACATTCATCCCCACGACATCGGCACGATTCTGGACCAGGAAGGGATCGCGGTGCGCGCCGGACATCATTGCGCGCAGCCCGTGATGCAACGGTTTAAAGTGCCGGCGACGGCGCGCGCGTCGTTCGCGTTTTACAACACGAAGGAAGAGATCGACGTGCTGGCGCGTACGATCGAGCGCGTGATTGAGATTTTTAGTTGACCATGTCTGAATTAAGCGAACTCTACCAGCAGGTAATCCTCGACCATAACAAGAAGCCGCGAAACTTCCGCAAGCTCGAGCACGCGAACCACAGCGCTGAAGGCTTCAACCCGCTTTGCGGCGATCACCTGACGGTCTATCTCGACCTCGAAGGTAACGCGGTGAAGGAGATCGCGTTTGAAGGTTCGGGTTGCGCGATCTCGAAAGCCGCGGCGAGTATGATGACGCAGGCGGTTAAAGGGAAGAGCCGCGAAGAAGCGGAACAGCTCTTTAGCGAGTTTCACTCGATGGTTACGGGCGAGCTTGATGAAGAGAACGAAGAGAACAAGTTAGGCAATCTGAAGATCTTCGCGGGCGTGCGCGACTTTCCCGTTCGCGTCAAATGCGCCACGCTGCCCTGGCACACGTTACACGCCGCACTCAATAAAGAAGACCGCGCCTCCACAGAGTAGAGCCACAGATTCACACGAATGAACACGGATAGGAGGCTTTCGCTGTGCAGCCTCTGCGTGCGGCGCGGTGTAGTTATTCGTTCCCCACAAACTTTTCACTACAACCTGTTAGAGCGCCGCACGCAGAGGCTGCACAGCGAAGCGTCTTTTAGGGCGTTACCAGTAGTTGCACGTCGGTTGTTCCTATCGATACGCCGTTTGCCGACACCTCGAGCACCATCGTGTACAAGCCGGTGCAGGCGTCTTTCGGGATGTGGAACTGGAAATTCACATCTCGAGTCGCGCCGGCGTTGATGAGCATCGATCCGCTATCTGCCACACCGCTGTCGCCGCATGGGCTCACGTAGCGCACGACGTACGAGACCGATAACTTCTCGCCCGTACTGTTGACAAAAGTCGCGTCGAGCTTCGCTACCTTGCCGCGCTTAGCTGTGCCTGGAGATCTAAACGCGAACGTAAGCCCGCCGCCGTTGACCGTAAATGTTGTCGTCGCCGTGCTCGTGTTTCCGGCGCTGTCGGTGGCCGTGATCGTAATGATGTACGTGCCGACACCAACGATCGTGCCCGCGACCGGACTCTGACTCAACGTAACTGGGCCACAGTTGTCGCTTGCGATCGTGCCCGTGAGAACATTCGGAATCGCCGCTTGGCCGTTCAGTCCCGTATTCACACTGGTAGGCGCCGGTGCTGTAAGTGACGGCGGAGTGCTGTCGGTCACCGTAACGGTTTGCGTTGCTTGGGTCGAATTGCCGGCCGCATCCGTCGCCGTGTAAGTGATCGTAGTCGTACCGGTCGGAAAGATATTCCCTGCCGGAACTCCCGTTCTCACGACGGTCACATTACCCGTGTTATCCGTGGCAATCGGGTTTCCGAGTTCAGCGTCAGTGACAACTGTGCCGCACGTCGTTGCGCCATCGCCCGTGATCACGCCGAGTGCTGCCGGCGCTGTAATCGTCGGTGCAAGCGTGTCGTTCACCGTGATCGAGACTGTTGCTTCCGTGCTGGTCAGCGCCGGTGCTAGATCGTCACCCGTATCGCGCACAGTGAATTTAAAACTGTCTGGTCCACTGTAATTTGTGTCCGGCGTGTAGCTCAAACTCGCGCCAGTGCCGCTCAACGTTCCGTGCGAAGGCCCAACCGTGATCGCAAAAACCAGGTCTCCCGCCGCAGTCTCCAGATCGCTACCAACGAGCGCTACCGACACTGGCGTATTAGCGTTTGTCGCGACGGCTTGACCTTCAGCCGTCGGCGCGTCGTTCACCGCCTGCACTGCTATGCTCACCGTGGAGACATTCGAATCGTGACTACCGTCGTTGACCCGGAAAGTAAAACTATCCGCGCCGTGGAAGTTCGCGGCGGGCGTGTAAGTGAACGTTGGTCCATCGCCCGACAAGAGGCCATTGGCCGGCGGGGTCACGATCGTGTAACTAAACGACGGTGAGAGACTCGGACTCACCGCATTCAACGTGATCCCCACCGCTACATCTTCGTCAGTCGTCACCGACTGCACGTCGGTTCCCGGCGGATTGTTGCCATCGATACCCGCCTCGATCGAATTCTCAATCGCGTCCGGCACGTTCGCGAAGAAGTCGTAGCCGGTGAGAGCTTCGACTGCATCAACGGTCGTGAGATACGTGTGCCAATCGCTGTTGATGTTGTTTTGGTTCGGCATGATCACGGCGATGGTCCTCGTAGCCGCAGTCACGCGCGAGACGTCGTCATCACCAACGGGCAACACCAACGCGACTTTCCAGGTGAAAGCCGGAACCGTAACGTGTCCGTTGGCAATCGTCTCCGCCGGACCATTATCACCAGACCCACCAACGCCCGCCGGACCCGCAATCACGTAAACCTCGTTCGTCGCTAGCAATGTGCGCAGGAAGTTTTCGAAGTCGGCCCACGGCCCCTGATTGTTGTTCGGCGCTTGCGGCACCATGTTCGACATCAGGAATGTCTCCTGATTGAGCGGTATCGACGCCGCGTTGTCGCGATCGGCGTTCGGTGTCATGTGCCCGCGGTCGAAACCCGACGCGAAATAGTCGGTCGACTGCACGCGATACCAATCAGGCGAGACAGCCGGGTCCGCGCGGAACGTGTCGTTGCGCGGCAAGCTGCCGGTCCACTCACTTTCCAAATGCCAGCTCACCCAGTTTGGCGTGCCCTTGTCGCGGTTGTAAGAGAGCGCGAACGAAGGCTTCTCCATCAGGTAATTGTCGGGTTGCGAACCATCGGCCACGGCATTCGACGGATTGCCAAACGCAAGGTGAACGCTCGACGGCTCCGGCGCGGGTGCGCCCGCGGCGACTACCGTAAAGGTCGACACGTAATCGGCAAACAGCGTGTCGGTGTTCGGCGCGCTGTCGTCGAGATCCTGATCGTGAACGTTCGCGTGCGCGATCGTGACGGTACACTGCTCGCCAAACTGGAAGCCCGTGTTCGGCGTGATGTGATAGCCCTTCGCGCCGTTGTACGAGGCCACCGTCGCGCTGTTGTGCGCCCCCGAGTTCGTGCAGGTGATGTCGAACCACGCGCCGACCACGTCTACGGGTTCACTGAAATCGACGGTGATCGTGTCGTCGTAAGGCACGTTGAAACCGTCAGCGATCGGATCGGTGTTGGCGACCCATGGTCCAAGCTCGACGATGGGCGCGGTGCGACGCGGGCTCGGCGCGCTAGTCTGGAAGTCAGTGCCGTTTTGATTCGTGTCCTGTGCGCCGTCGAGTTTTCGGAAAAGCGCAGTAGTGTTGCTCGGCGCGGGCGCGCGTGACGCGCCTTCGAAACAGCTCGCAGACGAGCCGTAACCAACGAAGTCGACAATGTCCGGGTCGACTCCATTCGGACAACTGCCGCTCAACGTAATCGAATTACTGACGAGCGCGATCTTGCCGGTCGTGGCGCTCATGTTGATGTCGCCGGAGATGTTCGGCGAAACCGGCAGCGATGCGCCGTTCTCGCCCCCGGAAGCAAGTGAGACGAGGAAGTATTCACCCGGAGCGATCGTGCCGCCGAGCGGTTGCTTGTTGGTCCAACTCGTGCCCGCCGCGGAGGCGTATTGCAACGACCAGCCAGCAAGATTGAACGAAACACCCGTCGGGTTATAGATCTCGACATAATCGTTGGTGAACGTCGCACCCGTATTTCCGCCACCGCCGTAGAGCTGGCTGATGACGAGATGGTCCACCGGCGGCGGTGGCTGTTGAATCGTCAGACTGATCGAGCCGCTGCCGCTGCGTGACTGCGCGTCACCGATCGAGAAGGGAAGCGACTTCGCGCCGGCCGATGTGAGCGATGAAACCGTCGCGTTGTAAGTGAAGACGTTGTCGCCGGCGGTTACGTCACCGCCGCTCACGCCAACGTCAAAGAACTGTTGACTCGCCGAGCCCCCGATCGCCGATAGATCCGCAGTGACGGTTAAACCAGTGCTCGCCGGACTCGTTCCCGGCGTGACCGCTACCGTTAAAGTCGAAGACTCGCCCGGCAAGACGGAATTAGGATTTGCGTTGCCGGTACCGGATGGATTTGTTGGAACAACCGCACCGATGCCGAGGATCGAAACGTTATCGATCGCGAGCGCCTGCGCGTTGGTGGTGATGGTGCCGGAAGTGACGGAGTAGTTCCACGCGAGATAAATGTTCGCGCCGTTTGCGACAGAGACGTTCAGTATTTTGTTGGTGACGGGAACAGTCGCGCCTGGCGCAGTGGCGAAACCGCTGTTGTCCGCGTCGGGTCCAAACGGAGTGAAGAAGTCGGAGCCGGCGCTGGTCCAGGTACTGCCGTTCTGTGAATAGAAGAGTTGAATGCGAAAACCTGCGGGGTTCGATCCGTTGCGATATTTCTCGACGTCGTAAGAGATCTGCAAACCGGTGAGCGCATCGCCGGTGTTGTTGACGAGTTGGGCGTAGAGATTGCCGCTCATCGTGGCGGTGCCCGACGCGAGAAAGCCTGGTGCGCGATCGGAGTTGCCTAACGAAGTCGTGCCGGCGCCGAAGTTGTAGCTGCCGTTCGCGGCGGTGGTTGATAAGTTTGCGCCGCCGACGCGCAGCGTTTGCACCTGACCGGAAGAGAATGAACCCAGCGTACGCGCCGCGGAGATCGTTTCAACGCGAAAGTCGATAGGAAGATTCGACGGCGTCGGACTCGAAAGCGGAATGCCGAGGCTGTCGAAGTTTTGCGTGTAAGCGGCCGAGGTGGAGAGCGAGATCGCTGCGAACGCAACGTAGACCGACACGAGTGCAACGACGACGGCGGTTGCGAGCACGCGCCAGGTTCTGATCAGTGCTGGTCCATGAAGTTTGGACGGGCGGGTACGACGAAGCGGCAGCCGGGACTTACGCGCAAACATGTGGGTATTCCTCCCAAACAATCGTGACGTTACCGTACGTTGAAGAGGTAATACCGGCAGGACAAGATAGGACCGGCAAGGGCTAATTCAAGCTTTTACCAGCAAGCCGAAGGCGGGTCAATAACCAAAAAAGCGTTTGTTTTGCCAATGACAGGATTCAGGTCAAGGTGACAAACATCCGGTCACATCGCCACGGCGAATCGGTCAGGGGATGAGGCTTTTTGGACAGGATGTTCAGGATTAACCGGGTGAAAATCCTGTTCATCCTGACATCCTGTCCACTTTATTTTTACCGCAGTGAGATGTTCACCGCGCGCAAAACACCGTCGCCCATGTCTATCTGCAGTTGATACGTTCCTGGTCCCATCGCTGAAGTATCCAGATTGAAGATGTACTGGCCGTCAGCGAAACGGAACAGGTTGCCGGTAGTTGCCGCCGAGTTCGACTCGACGTCGACCGGATCACCAACCACGTTGTTGCTGACCTTGTAAATCACCAACCGGATTACGGCGTCAGTTACGCCGGCGCTCGCGCCGGTCAGCTGGAACTTGATCGGAATCGTCTTACCGGCTTTGTAAGTTCCACCCGCTTGCACCGGCGCTAACAGGTTGGACCACGTGTAAGCCACACCAACGGTGAACTGCTGCTCGGCAAACTGCGCCGGCGTGCCATCGTCAGTGACGCGCACCGTGATCGTATAGATCTGACCACCCTGCGCGGCTGTCGGTGTCCAACTGAAAACACCAGAGCTCGGATCGATACTCGCACCGCTCGGAACAACTCCAACCAGACTGTAGGTCAGCGTCTGCGCCGGCAGATCGATGTCCGCGCCCGAAGCCGTCAGCGTCAGCATGTTGCCGACGTAAACGGTTTGATTGGCAATTGCGTTCAACGTCGGCTGATCGTTGACTGGGTTGACGGTGACGTTAACCGTTCCCGTCGTGCACTTAGGATCAGCCGCGCCGTTGGTCGTGCCGTTATCGCAGACCTGATAGGTGAAGCTCGCCGGGCCGTTGTAGTTTGCATCCGGAGAATACGTCACCGTTCCGCTCGCCAGCGACACGGTTCCGTGTGTATCGGCAGTTGCCGAAACACTCGTCACCGTCAACACCTGCACGTTCTCATCCGCTGGACCAGCGCTGTCGTTGCTGGTCAGAGTCGAAGCTGAAATCTGCACCGGGGTGTCTTCGTCAGTGCTCGCCGTGTCATCGCTGGCCGAAGGCGAATCGTTGACGTCGGTGACGTTGATCGTGACGGTCGAAGTATTCGAGTCTGCCGAACCATCGTTGGCTTTGAAGGTGAAACTATCGCTGCCGTTAAAGTTCGCGTCCGGTTGGTACGAGCGATTCGCGCCCGTGCCGGTTAACTGGCCGTGCGCCGGCGGCGTAACGATTGTGAACGTAAACGAAGCCGACGGATTCGGACTGACAGCTGTCAGCGTGATCGACTTCGACGTGTCCTCCGCGGTCGTGACGGCCTGGCCTTCAGTGCCCGGAGGATTGTTGCCGTCGATACCGGCTTCGATCGAGTTTTCGATCGCGTCG
>DASXXL010000744.1:0-9982 GCA_036503085.1 Pyrinomonadaceae bacterium
CGTTTGCGCCGTCGAGCGCAACGATTCATCCTGGCGTTCGTGAAAGATCTTGCCGGCCGCGTAATAGATCACGAACGCAAACGCGATCAGCGAGAGCGCCAGCACGCCCGCATACCACAGCGTCAACCTCAAACGCACCGACTCAAACATACGCGCATGGTACTGCCGAACAACTCAGAAGTTCCACGCCAGCGCGACGCCGTACTGGCGCGCGGCGCGGTTGTATTCGGGCATAATCGTAGGCCACTTTGATTTGGTGATTGAGGTCGCCTCATCCCGATGATGCGCGCCGTAAACATAACGGCCAATCCCCCAACCCAACGCACTCCCCACAACGACATCCGACAAATAGTGCTTGTGCCCCGTAAACCGTGCGACGCTCACCGCGGTCGCAACTCCGTACGCCGCGATCTGCACCGCCGGACGATCCTTGTACTCGTGCGCTATGACAGACGCGACGGCCCACGTCTGCGTGCTGTGCCCCGACGGAAACGAGCTGCCGCCGTCAAAAAACTCACTGCGCTCACGTCCATCCAACGGTCGCGCACGTTGCGTGACGCCCTTCAAAACACCCTCAACGATGACGCTGTTGATGATCGCCTCCGCACTCAACAATCCCGTTTCTCGCGCTCTATCGTTCTTCTTCGCGCGGCCCAGCAAATAGAACGCACTCGCTCCCGCAGTCAAACTGTAAACCGAACCGACATTGCTGATATGTCGACTCCACGCGACCTGACGCTCAGCTTCGCCAATCTCGTCGCCCGTGATCCGGTCGGTCGTTACCAGCGCCATGAAGCCGATGCTTGCCGGAACCGCCCACTTCGCATCACTACGCTCGAGATGAAACGGCGCGGTCCAGATCGCTTTCTGATCGCGCCAGATATTTTTGAAGAATTCGTGTTCGAGTGACGGAGACGGTGACGGAATCGGCGCCGGCGAAGTTTGCGCACTTACCGAAACCGCCGCACCAAGAACCATAAAAGAGAGGACCATGCCGAAGAGGCACTGCGAGCGCCTGTTTCTTCGCATGTTGATTTCACCTTTTTAAAAGCGAGCAGTTATTTGCCTACGACCAGCACCACGAACGAATCAGGCTTAATGCTACGTTGCGGCCGTCCACCCGGCGTTGCCGGCGGATCTTCAATAATCTCAGCCGTGCTCAGAAAAATTTTGTGCGTCTTCGGATCGAAAGCCATCGTCCGCGCACCCGCCTGCGTCTTCACTGGTCCAGCATCTTCATAATCGTCCGCGGACTTCTCGTGAAAGACATTCAACACGCCCTCGCCGCACGAGAAGAAAACCAATTTCGCCTGGCTGTCGAACGCCGCGTAATCAACGCCACGACCAATCGCAAAACTCCCGATCACGCGACCCGACGTCGCATCCATCACGACCATCTTCGGCTCGTTGCGACAGCCGATGAACAACCGCTTCGTCTGCGCATCGTAAGCCAAACCCGTCGGCGTCTTCGCCACGCCGATCGGAAAACGCTTCTTCACTTCCAACGTCTTCGGATCGAAGACCACAAGTTCATTCGTGTCTTCCATGTTCACATACACGACGCCGTCGGCAACGACCGCCGACTCACCATCGCCTTCGACTTTCACCGTACCGACAACTTGTCCGCTCTTCGCGTCGATCGCGGTGATGTCGTGTGTGCCGTGATTGTTGGTGAACACGCGCTTCGTCGCCGGATCGTAATAAATCCCATCCGGTCCTTTACCGACGTCGATCTTGTTGATGAGCTGCAACGTCGTGGGATCAAACATCGAGACCTTATTCTCACGGCCATTGCTGGTGAAGCCGTGTTTGAACTCGGAAGCGATCGCCACTCCGTGAACTCCCGGCGTGTCGCCGATCGTTCCGATCAACTTGCCAGTATCGGGATCGATCACGTCGACCTGCGTGCCGTGCGACAAGTAAAGACGCCGCGCGGCGCTGTCGATCGTGACGTAGTCGAAGCCGCCATTGCCCGGCACGGGATAACGCGTCTCGACCTTGTATCCGCTACCACTCTGAAACAACGCGAGGAAAAACGACGCAGCGATTAGGGCGGTTTTAATGATCATTAGTTGCTCCTTTCGATCGGGCAAACATCGCGTAGACGGTAGGCGTGACGATTAACGACAATGCCAGCGCCATTGTCAATCCGCCGATCACGGCGATCGCGAGCGGCTGTAAAAGTTCTGAACCGGCGCCGATGGCGAGCGCCAAAGGCAACATGCCGAGCATCGCGGCGAGCGAGGTCATGAGCACGGGGCGGAAACGCCGCCGCCCCGAGCGCAGCAACGCCTGACGCAACGTATCCCCGGCCGCGAGGTGTTCTTCAACTGCGTCGAGCATCAGGATGCCGTTCTTCGCCACGATGCCGACGATCATGATCATGCCCATCAGCGAAACCACGTTGAGCGTCGAGCCGGTGATGAACAGCGCGAGCAACACGCCGCTGAGCGCGAGCACCGCGCCGGTGACGATCGCGATCGGATGAGCAAACGAACGAAACTCGATCAGCAACGTGATGAAGACCAGCATCACTGCAAGCACCAGCGCCGTCATCAACTCGCGAAAGCTCGACTGCTGTTCCTGGTAAAGCCCACCAAACTCGACGGTCATGCCCGCAGGCAGGTTCACGTCTTTCGCTAGTTGCGTGCGGATCTGGCCGATCGCCGTGCCGAGATCGCTGCCTTCGAGACGTCCGGTGACGGCCACCATCTGCCGCAGGTTCTCGCGCTCGATCTCCGCCTGGCCTTTATCAACCTCGATGTCCGCGACCTGATCGAGCCGGAAGAGTTGTCCCGACGACGATCGCACTTGCAGCGCTTTCACGCTGTCGAGCGAGCTGCGCACGCTCGCGGGAAAGATCACGCGCACTTTGATCAAGCGGTCCTGTTGCAGGATCGAAGAACTCGCGTCGCCCGTCATCGCGGTCGTGATCGTCGACGCCACGTCGTTGGCAGTCACACCAAACTGCGCCGCACGCAAAGAGTCGATCCGGAAAGTAACCGCTGGTCCACTGATCACCACGCCGTTCAATGTATCGACAACGCCCGGAACTTTCTTGATCGCCGTCTCGACTTCATCCGCCGTCGTTTGCAACGCCGCCGCGTCTTCGCTAAAAAGCTTTACCTCGATCGGTTCGGGGTTGCCTTGCAAGTCGCCAATCACGTCCGGCACGATGCCGACGAACTCCGTGTCCAGCGATGGCTCCGACTCCGCAATCTGGCCGCGCAGTTCGGCGATCACGTCCTGCGTGCTGCGCTTGTGGCCCGGCTTTAGTTTCACCGCGAAGTCGCCGGTGTTCGGCTCGGTGACGAAGAGGCCCATCTCGAGTCCGGTGCGGCGCGAGTAACTCTCGACTTCGGGCGTATCGCGCAACAACTGCTCGACGTGTTGCAACATGCGATTGGTTTCTTCAAGCGAAGATCCGGGCGGCGCGAGATAGTCGAGGATGAAAGCGCTCTCGTCGAACTCCGGCAGAAACTCGGAACCGAGCGCGCGATAGAGCAGATACGAACCGATCAGCACCACGACGATCGTGAGGACGACAATCCAGCGCCGATCGAGCACGACGCCGAGCACCGCTTCGTAACGCCGAATGATGGCGCCGAGAAACCGACCGTGCGGCGCCTCTTCTTCAGTGTCGTCGACGGGAACCTCGCCCGGCTTCGCTTTTACAAATCGCTCCGCGAGCACCGGCGTGAACGCGAGCGCGAGCACAAGCGACGTCAGCAACGCGACCGCCATCGTCAAAGCGAGCGAGCGAAAGAAAACTCCGGTCACGCCCGTCAGCAACGTCAATGGCAGAAACACAACGACAGGCGTAATCGTCGAGCCGATGATTGGGACCGTGATCTCTGAGACCGCGCTTTGCACCGCTTCGCGCCGTGACTGCCCGCGCGACATGTGCGTGTAGATGTTTTCAACTACGACGATCGCGTCGTCAATCACGAGACCAATCGCGGCGGCGACGCCTCCGAGCGTCATCAAGTCGAAGCTCAGCCGCGCGAGATACATCGCGAGAAACGTCACAAGGATCGTGACGGGGATCACGAGGATCGCGACGAGCGTCGTGCCCCAGTTGCGCAGGAAGACGTAAAGAATGACGACCGACAGCAGCAGGCCGACGAGGATCGAATCGCGCACCGAATCAATCGAGTCGCGCACGAGCAGCGATTGATCGTAATAAGCCGCGACGCGCACGTCTTTCGGGATCTGTCCCTTCATCGCAGTCAGCGCGGCTTTCACTTCATCGACGACCTTGACCGTATTCGCGTCGGGTTGGCGATTGATGTTGACGAGCGCGGCCGGACGACCGTCGGCAGTGACGATCGTGTACTGCGGCTCGACACCCGCTGAAACCGTCGCGACATCGGAAACTAACACCGGCGCGTTGTTCACCGTCGCGACGACGATGCCGTTGATTTCGTCCGGCCGGCGCGCCTGGCCGCTGATCAACGCGAGTTCGAGTTGATGATTTTCTTCGATCAGACCGGGCGAGACGATGATGTTGGAATTCTTGATCGCTTCCGCGACTTGCGTGGCGGAAACGTTGTGGGCCGTCAGCTTCTCGGGATCGATCGTGACGTGAAACTCGCGCGTCTTGCCACCCGCGACGCCGACAATCGCGACGCCCGGCAGTCGCGCGAGTTGCGGTCGGATGACGTAATTCGCGAGATCCGTGAGCGTTGCCTGATCGCGTTTGTCGGAAGTGACGCTGTAGCCAACGACGGGAAACACGGCGAACGTGAGGCGCTCGACGTTGCGAATTACGGCGGTCGGTGGGAGCGAGGTCAGCAGTTGCGACATGCGCGCCTGGACCAGGCTCAGTTCCTGATTGATGTTGCCGCCCCAGTTGAAGAAGAGACTGATCTCGGTCGAGCCGCGCGCGGTTTTTGATCTCACGCGAACGATGCCGGGAATGCCGTTCATCGCTTCTTCGATGGGGCGCGTGACGGAGACGAGTGTTTGTGAGGCAGGTGCTTCGCCGTTGTCGACGATGATGACGATGCGCGGGAAATCGGTTTCAGGAAAGACGGCGATGGGCAACTGCGTGGCGGCGTAGATGCCCGCCGCGCACAGCAGCGCCACGATCACCACGATCGCGCGAGACTGGCGTGAGACTATCCGGGCAAGTTGGGCCACAGATGAACACAGACGAACACGGATAAGATTTCTAAGGCTGATCTGTGGTTTCTGTGTTCATCTGTGGCTTTACTTTTGTTCCGTCGGGTAAAGCGTAGTTGCCCTCGATCACGACGGTTTCGCCGCCTTTCAGTCCTTCGACGATCTCGATCTTGTCGGGCGTGCGGATGCCGATCGTGACCTCCGTTTCGTGGGCCACGTTCTGATCGTCTACAACCATCACCGTGCCTTTGTTCGCATTGCTCGTTTCGAGTGTGACGGCCGAGGTCGGCACGACGATCGCGTCGTTCTTCGAGTTGGCCGCAATCGTGACTTGTGCGGCGCCGTTCGCGCGCAACTTGCCGTCTTCGTTGCCCAACGTCACCCAAACTTCAACCGTGCGGTTCGTCGGATCGCTCGAGCGGCTTAACAACGTGACCTGCCCGTGCATCTCTTCGGCTGAAGTGTCGGTGGGCACAACGGTCGCGGTGTCGCCGGTCTTGAGTTGGGCCACCGCCGTGTCTGAAAACGGCGCTTTGACGATCACGGTGCTCGTGTCGGCGATCGTCACGAGCTTGCCGCCCGCGGAAGCAAACTCGCCTTCATACTGATACTGGTCGGTGACGATGCCGGTGATCGGCGAGCGAATGGTGGCGTAACTCAGTTGCGCGTCGAGCGTCGCGAGGTGTTGCTGTGCTTGCGCTGTCTGCGCCGAAGCGAGCGCGCGATCGTTTGGATTCAACGAACGCGCGCGCAGCGCGACAGTCTGTTCCTGAAGCCGCAGCTCGTCTTCCGCGGTTGTCAGATCGAGTTGCGCGGCTTCGAGATCTTTCTTCGAGATGCCGCCCTTTTCGTACAACGTGCGACGGCGTTCGTAGAGAGCGCGCGCGTTGTTGACCTTCGCGCGCGCATCGTTGAGCGCTTTTTGATCTTCAGCGTTGGTTTTCGGAATCGTGCCGGTGACGACGCTGCGTTCGTTCGCGCGGGCCTGGTTCAGCGCCGCGACTGCTTCCGCGCGTTGCGCCTGAAGATCGCGCGATTCGAGCACCGCGATGATCTGTCCGGCGTGCACGACTTTGTTTTTCAGCAGCGCCATCGACCTGATCTGCGCGCTGACTTTCGCACTGACGTCGGCTTTCTCACGCGGCCAGATCGTGCCGACGGCAGTGATCGGCGCGGCGATCGTTCCTTTCTCGGCTTTCGCGACTTTGACGCTGACGGTGGGCGGAACTTCCGCTTCGGCTTCTGTTTTCGAACTGCGCACGCGCCACACGATCAATGCCGCGAGCACGAGTGCGAGCAACGCCACGCCCGCGACGATCAGCACGACGTTTCGCTGGCGCACGATACGCTCGCGTCGTTGTGACTCTAAAAGCCGGTCGACTTCTGCGTCGTCAATCCTGTTGGGATCTTCGCTCATCTCTTCATCTTCCGGTCGCTTGCTTCAGGCGCGCGAGCGCGGTTTGGTAATCGAAGATTGCCTGATAGAGGGCGCTGCGTTGCTCGACGAGTGTTGTTTGCGCGTCGGTGACTTCGACGATCTGCGCTTCGCCCGCGCGATAACGCGCGATCGACGCGCTGAGATTGTCTTGCGCGCTAGTGACTCCGTCGCGTGCGAGTGCGATGCGCGTGATCGCGGTCTCGACTTGCACGCGCGCGGCGTAGAACTGTTGCGTGAACCCGCGCAACGCGGTGGTGCGTTCGTTTTCGGCGAGTTGGACGCGCAGTTGCGCCTGACGTTCGCGACTGCGAGTCGCGCCCCAATCAAAAATCGGAATCGAGACGCTGATGGCTGCGCCGACACCGCTGTGTTGTCGCAGCCGCGGCTCTTTGATTGAGTCAGTATCGAAGCCGCCGTTGATCGAGTAAGAGAGTGTCGGCAAGCGGTCGGCGCGAGCGATTCTTATGTCTGCGCGCGCCGCGCGTAGTTGCTGATCGAACTGGATGAACTCGGGCCGGCGCGAAACCTCTTCCGCTTTGAACTGCCGGAACTCGGCGTCGACCGGAATCGCGAGCGCCAGGTCTGCCGTGTTGATTGGCCGAGAGAATTCGTAACCGACGAACACGCGCAATGCGCCGGCGGCGACTTCTTCGTTAGCGCGCGCTTTCTCCAGTTCGTCGCGACGCGTCAGAGTTTGCAAATGTGCGCGTGTGAGATCGACGGAAGCGACCTCGCCGCCGCTTAGTAATAATGACGTGAAGTTTTCGAATTCGAGTGCGGCCGCGAGGTTTTCTTCTGCGGCGCGACGTTGGACGTCCGCGAGCGCGAGACCGTAGTAGGCTTCGATCACGGCTTGGGCCAACGCGCGTCGCGCGACTTCAGTCCCTGCGTGGGCGGCAGCTAATAGCGCGCGATTACGGGCGAGCGTGGCGCGCAGCCGGCCTGCGATGTCGAAATCACCGGCGACGTTGACGAATGCGTCTGTAACGCCGATCGCATCCGCGGAGATGAAACTCTGCGTGCGTGGTTCGCCGGGTGGCAGGCAGCAGGCGGGTGACGTGTAGATGTAGCTCAGCGGCACGCTCACTTTTGGTAGAAACGCAGCTTGGGCCTGGCGCACGTCTTCGGCGGCAATGCGTTCGTTTAGCGAAGCTGTTTGAAAGGCGGAGGCTTGGGTGTTGGCTAAACGTATCGCTTCGTCGAGTGATATCGGTGGAATCTGTGGAGTCGGCGCCGGCGTTTGCGCGTGTAAAGCAGGAACACAGATCAACGCCAACAGTACCGCAAGGGGGAATACCTTGGGACGCGTTGGTTTCGACATACTCGGTGTGAGTCGAGTATAGCTGGCCCAACCTTAATGGAACATTAACAGACCGTTGCGTTTTAGTGGCGAAAAGGCAATCCACAGATTACGCAGACTTGCTAAACAGAAATCTGTGTAATCTGTGGATGGTTCGATCGTGTCTACACTGCGCGAAACTCCAGCATGTAGCCTTCGCCGCGGCGTGTGTGCAGGAGTTTGATGGAATGCTTGCCGTCGATCTTTTTGCGCAGGCGGTTCATGTAAACTTCGATCGTGTTGGAAAACGGATCGAACGTGTCGTCCCAAACGTGCGCCGCGATCTCGGCCCGCGACACGAGCTGCCCCGCACGACGCGCGAGATATTCCAGCAGCGCATATTCCTTCGCCGTCAGTTGCACGTCGCGATTCGCGCGCGACACACGATGACTGATCGAGTCGACAACGAGATCGCCGATCTCGAAGACGTCAGGACGCAGACGCGAGTCGCGTCGCAACAGGGCGTGAATGCGCGCGAGCAGTTCGCGAAACGAAAACGGTTTAGTCAGATAGTCGTCGGCGCCGGCGTCGAAGCCCGTGATCCGATCGTCGATAGCCGCCCGCGCCGTGAGCATCAGCACCGGCGTCGTATTGCCACGCGCCCGCAATTCGCGGCAAACTTCATATCCGTCACGCTTCGGCAACAGCACATCGAGCACGATCACGTCGTAGTCGTTGATCGACGCTTGATAAAGACCGCTTTCCCCGTCCTGGGCCGTGTCGACGGCGTAGCTGTTTTCGCGCAGACCCTTGGCGATCACGTTCGCCATGCGCGAGTCATCTTCAACCAGCAGAATTCGCATTTTGGATTGCAAATAAAGATCGAGGACAGTAAGAATGTCAACCGTGACCAAAACTCATCTCTGCCGCTTCTTGTTAATTTTTTTCGCGTCCACTGCCGCCTTTGCACAGACCGCCAAAGAAGGTTGTTTGCCGATCGGCGTGTGTCTCGATCCGGCGGGACGATCGTTCGACGTCGGCAACATGCCGCTCGCGATGATCGCATCGCCGGAAGGCGATCGGATTGTGCTTTCGCTGAACGGTTGGCGCGAGCAGGGAATACAGGTCGTCGATCCGCAGTCGGGCAGCGTCGTGCAGACGATCACCCAGCCGAGCGCGTTTCTGGGGCTCGCGTTTTCGCCTGACGGGCAAACGCTCTACGCCTCCGGCGGCAATGAGGACGTTGTTTACCGTTACGCGTGGCGCGACAAACGCGCGACGCTGATCGATCACATCGAGCTCGCCCACAAAGAACCGAAGAAAGACGGCACGCGCTTTCCGGCGGGCATCGCCGTCTCGCGCGACGGAAAGTATTTGTTCGTGGCGGAGAATATCGGCGATGCGCTCGCGGTTGTCGACGTCGCGCACAAGCGTGTGGTCCAACGCGTGAACACTGAGAGGTATCCTTACGCGGTCGCGCTCTCGCCGGCGGGCGATGTTTACGTTTCCGCGTGGGGCGGCACGACGGTTTCGGTGTTCTCGGCGGCGAACGGCATGTTGCGTGAACGCGGAGGAGTACAAGCGGGCCGTCATCCATCGGCGCTCCTGCTGAATCGCGACGCTTCGCGTCTCTTCGTTACCTCCGCGAGCACCAACACGATCGCCGTCGTCGATACAAAAACTTTGCGCGTCATCGCAACGTTGCAAGATCCAGCGCCGCGTGGTCCAAACGAGGGCAGCACGCCAAACGGACTCGCGTTATCGAGCGACGGCTCGCGACTCTACGTCGCGGAAGCTGACAATAATGCAGTCGCCGTCTTTGAACTCTCAGCCTCGAGCGCAGGTAGCGCCGGGTCGCGCGGAGCAGATCGCTTGCTCGGCAGAATTCCGGCGGGTTGGTATCCCGCGGCCGTTTTGCTAACGCGAGATTCTTTGTTCGTCCTGAACGGCAAAGGCCGCGGCACGCGCCCGAATCCCGACTTCCCCACGCCTGACAAACCACTGCCCCCTGACTCGACTTCCTACACGTTGGGCCAACTGAACGGCACGATCACCGCGCTTCCCGCTGACGTTTCGACAAACGACTTGGCCCAGCTAACGAAACGCGTCGAGCGTGCCAACAACTGGGACAAGACGCCAGC
>DASXXL010000745.1:0-7399 GCA_036503085.1 Pyrinomonadaceae bacterium
GTGGTTGCCACCGCGTGTAGTTGCGAAACTGTACGTCGGCGGCGAGAGTTGCGCCCTTCAGATATGAATCGACAACGTGTCGCACGTTTGCGGGATCGCTTGAGAGCACGATGAAGTTTCCGATAAACGCGTACGAAAACATGCCTGCATAGGAAACGATTTCCGTGTCTTCGCGCCGTTCGGTTTGGGCCAGCCCTGCGGCGGCTTTGCCCGCCAGTCCCTCGACAATTTTCGGCATCAATCGTTGCATGCCTTCTTTATCGCGCAACGAAATCGCGACGAAGTATGCGGGTGTGTCCTCTTTAGTATCTTTTGCGTCTTTTGGATCTTTTGTCTCGTCTTTCGCAGACGTCGCCGCCGGAGGACGAGGTGGAGCAAACGGGTTATAGGCATTCAATGGCAAACTCAAGGCGACTTCCGAACCCAACAATGGGAGCAGATCGTCTTTGATCTTGATCTTCAGCAACTTTTCAAGCTCGACCAAAGCTGGTTCTGGTGGGGGCGGCGGGGGGATGTTCGCATCCGCGGGACTGCCATTAGCTACAACGAATACTCTTGGTGGCGCTTGCAGACGGGTATAAAGCTGCTGAAAATCCAGCGACATGGTCGTGACTAACTCGCTGTCGTTCGGGATGATACTTGCCGATTGTGGCGCGATTGCTGCTCCCAACTGAATAAAGGAGAAGAAGGGAAGGGGATCGCTCGTCTTACCGGCCGCATCGATCATCAGCAGCCGCACGTCGAACGAGTCGCTCTCCGGTGAGAAGCCGATGGCAAAAGCGTCAGGTAAGACGGGAGGGCCGCTGAACAAGGAGTACGCGACGGCATTTAGCATTGCCGAAGTAGCTGCCGCTGGCGAAGGATCCTGGGCCGGTTCTGCCTTAACTTCCGGGGCTCCGACCCCTTTTACAACTTCAGTCACCTCGAAGTCAGTCGCGGTTTCAGGAGCTTCCTCGACCTCGGCCTTTTGACCTTCAGCCTTTTGCTTTTCCTCCTGCGCCTTGCGCTCTTCTTCGTACTTCTTTTCCTGTTCGGCCCATTGCTTCTCGCGTTCCTGGCGCTCCTTCTCGATCGCGTTGAGATCGACAAAGACAAAGATCGGATCTGACGCGAAGCGGTTGTAAGCGACGCGGAAGTTCGGATCTTCGGATATCGGTTTACTGCCCGCCGGTCTGAGCTTTTTCAGTTGGACCGGCGATGCTGAAATAAGCAACAACGAACCTTGCCGCTGCAAGGAGTAACCGGGAATAGGCGCGGGTGGTTTTTGATCTGGTCGCAGTACCGATTTCTGACCCGGCGACGGCGAGCTCTCCGGCGACGGCTGCACTGGCGGCAAGACCGTTGGCAGGATGCCGTTCAGCGGCGTCTCGAATTTCGCCGCTTCTTCCGCCGACGAGAATTCAATCGCCGCGACAAACTCGGGAGCATCTTTCAGGTTGGGCCACGCGGCAATCAGCATCCGCGAACTGGTTAACTGATCCGCATGTGACCTCAACCAGTTAACAAACTCGACGAAGTCCTTGGGTGGACCACCGAGTTTCAAGATCGGTTCGAGCACGTCGTTGACGGCGCTCGAGCGAGCCAGACCACCAACGCCGCGAACCTCTGCGTAGATCTTGAAAGAATCTGCGGCAATGAGATTTTCAAACGTCGGTGTTGGCGTGGGTGCGGGCGCGGGAAGTGGTGCTTTGACGGCAGGCTTCTCCGCGTTACGGCGTTTCTGCTGGCCGGCGACGGGCGTTGTCAGCAGCAGGTTCGAAAGAATCAATAGGCAAAGTAGTGGGAGTTTGTGGGGGTTCATTGGCTTTACTCCGAATTCATCATAGCTGGGTTGGGCCAGCCGTTGCTACAAGTATTTCCCGCGTGGAGGCCAGCGGGTCAACCGTAAGGCGAAGCTGATGCCAACGAGTTTAGTCGAATAATCGGGAAGATCGTTTGGCTGCGTTTGTGGGATACGAAAAGTTCGCGGACTTGTGTCACTTTTTTGCTGCCAAACTGGGCCAAAAAGACTGTTGCAAATTCCGGCGCTGGCGGGTAGATTGCTCAGGTTGCTTACAAGGTTGAGGCACTCTCCCGACTCCGGGGGCGTGCCCTGCTTTCACCGATAATTGCGGGGGAGGAAGAAACAGTGCCGACCGGAACTTGCCCGGAATGTGATGCTGATGTTCACGTGGATTTGGACACGGACAAGGGCGAAATAGTTAGTTGTGAAGAGTGTGGAACCGAGCTTGAAGTAGTTGGACTCGATCCTGTAGAGCTGGATATTGTCGAAGAAGAGAGTCTCGACGAAGACGAGGACGAAGACGAGTACTGACATTGCCGATTGTCAATTGGCGATTGCCGATTTAGTTGCGTCGCGGCGGCATGATACATCGACAATTGGCAATCGGAAATCGGCAATCTCACCGCTTGTCTGCCGCCCGATATTCCGTGCGGCTCTGGCGCAACAACAAACCCCGCGGTCCCTCAACGCGAATCGTGTGCACTTTTCCATCGCGTCGCTTTTCCTCCGGCGGATAAAAGGCAATCACGTAAGCGGAACTCACTTCTTCAGCGAGCGCCCTAAACAGCGGCGCATAGTTCTTCTCGTTTGCATAGACGTTTCTGCCGCCCGTCAGCTCAGCCAAGCCGCTGACGTCGAGCGGCGTCGGCAATGGAGTCTGTGTTGACGACGCCATCACTTGCGAAAACGAAGGCAGCGTCACAACAAACACGCTCACGTCCGCGGCGTTCGCCCGCTCGATCACCGTCTGCGGTGCAACCGTGTCGCCCACCGGAAAACCATCCGTCACCACCAACACAGTCCGCTTCATCAATCGCCGTTCTTTGGTACGCGGCGCACTGCGCACCAGCATCCGGATCGCGTCGTCAACCGCATCGTACGTGTGCGTCGACAAGCCGTTGGGCGCATCACGCGAGATACGTTCGAGCGAATCGTCGAGCTTGTGCGGGTCGGAAGTAAACTTTTGAATCGTCTTCACACGCATGCCAAACGTCATCACCGCGTAAGAGACGTCGTGATTTGAGAGCTGGTTTGAGAACGACTGGAGTGCAAACCGCAAGCGGTTCATCTCGTCTGCGGTCATGCTGCCGGAAACGTCGACGGCAAACACGATCGCGAGCGGACGCGGCTCGCCGGGACGCTTTTCTAGTTGGAAGAACGAGATCGGCTGTTCGACGCCGTCGGAAAATATCTTGAAATCTTCCTGTCGCAGGTTGCGCATAGGCCGGCCTTCTGCATCCAAGGCCGTAACGTCGACCGAAACCAGATCGGTGTCGAATCGCAGCACGTCTTCCGGTTCCTGCTCTTTGGGAAACACTTTCCGCGGCCGCTCGGTATTCGGCGCGGGATCCTGCGGCTTGCCGGGCGCGGCGAGAGCACTCAGCAGGAGAAAGAGAAGGGAAATTTGCGCTGTAAAAGCCGCGACTCTTTTCGGCATTAAAACTTCTTTCTTATTGGTCGGCGTGGTGGATTATACGCTATGATTTCGCCCCAGATTACACGGACTATTACGTGGAGGCATGCTTTTGAAGTTCACTAAGATTCTCTTTACCGTCGTTGTGATGCTCGCGGCTGCGGCCGCGTCCCTCGCCCAGGACAAATCAACCGGCGCGATCAAAGGTAAGGTGCGCGTGGAGACAGGGACGCCCGCGGGCGTCACCGTAGTTGTCAGGCGCGGTGAAACCGAAGTGACGCACGTTTCCACGGAAAAGAATGGCGAATTTCTCGTGTCGCATCTCGCGCCCGGTATTTACGGCTTGACGTTTCGCAAGGCCGGTTTGAGTATCGGCACGATTGAAGATGTCGAAGTCAAAGCGGGAAAGACGCGTTCACTCGGCGACCATCTGATCCTCACGATCGATGAAGGCTCGATCGCGTTTTTGAGCGGAAGCGTTTTCACGGCTGACGGACGCAGCGTGCCGAACGCGAAGGTTGAGTTATCGCGGATTCTGGAAGATGGATCGGTGAAGAAGATCGACGGCCGCATCACCACCGAGACGGGTTCGTTTAAGTTTCGTCTGTCACCGGAACCGGGGAAGTATCGCGTTAGTGTTAAGGCCGGCGGCGACGAGCCGATCAGTAAAGATGTGGAGATCGACGGCGCGGCAGTTTATCGCGTCGCGCTTTCGTTACCTGCAAAACCTCAATGACGGAAGAGAAGCGTGAAGAGTTTTTGACTGCGAAGCAGCTCGCCAAACATTTGCAGGTCAGCGAGTCGACCGTGCGGCGGCTCGCAGCCAAGCGCCGCATTCCTTCCGTGCGACTCACTCCGCGCATCATTCGTTTTCATCTCGACGCAGTGCGCGAGGCGTTGGAAGTTCCGCGTCATCGCATTCGTCACGGCGAGTACAGCGAGCGCGTTGATGATGCGCAGCTTTCGTTTGACGATCTGTTACTGCTGAGTTAGGCCACTGTTTGAAGTTCAAGCAGAACGGTCCTTGCTTCTCTGTGCAATCTCTGTGGCCTCTGTGTCTCGGTGGTTCGCTTTATCTCAGCAAAGAACAACCACCGAGACACAGAGGCCACAGAGGTTGCACAGAGAAGAGGGTGTTTAGCGGCGGTTGGGATTGAACTCCACCCACCTGTTGTTCTGCTTGATGTAGATCCGCGGCGCGCGAATCCGAAAGCCTTTGCTGAACGCCGGATTCTCAGCGAGAAACTTCTTCACCGCGCGTTGATCGCCGGTCGCCACGCGCCACTTTCCATTTTCACGCACGAGATACTGCTGCACGACGATCTTGCCTTCGGCCTGGATCGGCGCGACGACGCGTCCATAAAGCACCGTGTCGACGACCGCGAGATTTCCGGCAACTTTGACAGCGCCGATTTCGAGCCGATCGAGTTGGTAAAAATCCTGCGCGCGTTGCAGCGCACTGACGAAGCGATCGCGCGACATGCGGTTGCGACTCGAGTCGGGGAGCAGATCGTAAAGCTCTGAATAGTTGCGCGACTTGAGTTGATCGAAGACGCTTTGCACCGTGCTGCGCACGTCGTTTACGTCCGACGCCCGCGCAACCATGCCCGCCAAACCCAACAACAAAACCAACACGACCAAACTAACTATCGGTGTTCGCGTCCGCGTTTGTATTATCGGTCTCTTCATCTGTGCTTGTATCTGTGTCATCCCTGCCAAGTGTCTCACGCAAACGAGTTCTGTAATTAAGGAACCACGCCACTGCCCCGAGCGTTGCCGCGATAAACGCTTTATCGTAGTCGTTCCAAACGACGAAAAGAATAGCGGTCACGCCGCACAGCCCCGACACCACGATCCAGAACGTCTTCACTTCCCACCTTCACCTAACCACGACCGGAATCATCAGGTCGATGGTTCCGGGCGCGTAGCAAACCTGATCGTCACATGCCTGGACGCGCAGTTTTGCCGAAAGGTTGTGTTTGCCGGTTTCGGCCGCCGGAGCGGCTTTCAGTTTCGCCTTGATGGTGGCATCGCCTTCGTAAACTTTCAGCGGCGCGTCGGCGAAAGAAAACGTTCTCGTCAGCGGATCGGGGTAAGTGATCGAATCGACCGAGACGCCGCTGGCGGGTGTGAGCACGAGTTCGGTCGCCTTTAGATAAGAGAAACTCGGCGGGTTCGCGTTGATGTGATAGCCCTGCTGAATCTGCAAGCGCACGATAGCTTCACCGGAAGCGCCCTTCGCGAGCGTGAGCTCTTCGGGTGTGGCCTTCACGACGCTTGTCGACGCGATTCCCGCCGGTTCGTTCTTATTCGCAGAGGCCGGCGGTTTCGTGTCCGCCGCCGGTTTCGTGCAGGCTGCTGATAACAGCAGACAAGCAAAGACAATTAGCTTTCTCAATCGAAGTTCACTCCTGTGTGCTCACTGCGAAGGTGTCGCTGACAACGCTTGCGCCAGACGAATGCGTTTCGCTCGCCGGATAACATAGCGAAGTAGCAGACCACTCGGCAAAAGCACCAGCACGCCAACAGGAATCATCACGATTGCAAAGCGCACGAAAAAGAGCAGGATCGCGGCGCCGACGTCGATGCTGTCGGATATCGCTTCGCTGACGCTGTGACGAAAGCCGGTCGTGGGCACGACGACCATCGGCCGTGGCGTGATGATGTTGATGGTGATCGTTGAAAGGCTGGAGCGGTTTTCAAGAAAGTGTTTGCGGCCCTCGAGTTTTTCGATTTCAGTGCGGACGTCGGCGATCTGTCGTTGCACTTCCAGTGCGTCTTCGACTTTGTGCGCTTGCTTCATGATTTGGAGGAACTGCTGCTCGAGTGCGGTTTGCGTCTTGATACGTGCTTCGAGATCGATGAACTCTTCGGTTACGTCCTGGCCGGTGATCTTGGCTTCGGGGACGTTACTGGCGAGCGCGCGAATCTGATCGAGTGCGGCGCCGAAGTGGTTTTCAGGGATGCGTACGACGAGTTTGATATCGAGTGTGCGTTGGGCCGGTTCCTGGCTGTCTCGTTGCTTGGCTTCGGAAGTGACAACGAAACCGCCGTTTGTTTCGGCAATCGAGACTATCTTTTGTTGGGTGTCAGTGGTTGAAGGGACTTCGATCGTGAGATCGGCGTTGCGAATGATCTTGCGATCAATGGCAGCGGCAGTTTCGTTGACTTGTTCGCCCTCCGCGAGCGAGACCTTTTCGAACGCGAAGTTAGCTGAACGTGCTTCGGCTGCTTCGGGTTTATTTGTAAGTTTGTCGCCCATCTGAAGTTGGTCGATATTTTTGTCGGGGACCGCAGTTTTCGCGCTTGACGTGTTCGCGGGCTGTGTTCCCGCTCTGTCGCACGCGGCGACGCCGAGGAGTAATACGAACGACACGGACAAGAGGATCGCAGTCTTGTCGCTTCTGGGAGATTTCATAACGCACCTCCAGTGAAATGTTGAAACTACATCCTTGGAACGCTGACGCCCGCTACACTTGCACGCCTAGCATCGCGGTCCAACGTGAGTTCCCACAGGTACTGAGAGTGGGGTAACACACCAGTCGCAAGGAATTAGCAAGTTCTCTTTATACGCAGCTTGCGTATAAGCAGCAGCTCCTACTATTATCTTGTGGTGAAAGCTGTCTTCGTTGAGTTACCTCCGTTTGAACGCTATCGAGCTAGATATTTTAACGACGCCGCTTTTCGAGACTTCCAATTGATGTTGATGAAGCATCCGGAGGCTGGAGATACGATTCAAGGAACCGGCGGCCTTCGTAAGATACGCTTTGGCGATGCGAGACGTGGAAAAGGCAAGAGGGGTGGATTGAGAGTTATCTATTATTGGTGGGACGTCGAATCGCAGTTCTGGCTATTTACGGTCTATGACAAAGATGAAGTAGCGGACTTAACTCCCGGCGAGCGTCGGTCACTTAAAGACATGCTCAAGGAAGAACTCGAGGCTAGAAGAACGCAATGAAGAGAAACGTAAAACCAAAAAAGCA
>DASXXL010000746.1:0-2981 GCA_036503085.1 Pyrinomonadaceae bacterium
AAGAGGACAAGCCGGTACCTCCACCCGCCCAAAAGGATCGTTTCCGCGGTGTGAGAATCTTCGACATCACTGACATCAAGAATCCAAAGCAGGTTGCAGCCGTGCAAACTTGCCGCGGTTCACACACGCACACCCTCGTCACCGATCCTAACGACAAGAACAACATCTACGTCTACGTTTCGGGAACTTCTTTCGTCCGTCCAGGCGAGGAGCTCGCCGGCTGTTCGGGTGAAGCGCCGGAAAAAGATCCCAACACGTCGCTGTTTCGTATTGACGTGATTCAGGTGCCGTTGGCCCATCCGGAGAACGCGAAAGTCATCTCCAGCCCGCGTCTGTTTTCCGATCCGCAAAGCGGCAAGATCAATGCGCTGACAAACGGCGGCACCCACAGCAAAGAAGGAACGGAGAAACCGTCAGAGACCAATCAGTGTCACGACATCACGGTCTATTCCGCGATCGGTCTCGCCGCGGGCGCGTGCTCCGGTAACGGAATCCTGATCGATATCAAAGATCCGGCGCATCCGAAACGCCTCGATGCCGTCAACGATCCCAATTACGCCTACTGGCACTCGGCTTCGTTTTCGAATGACGGCAAGAAGGTCGTGTTCACTGATGAGTGGGGCGGCGGACTTGGCGCGCGCTGCCGTGCTACTGATCCGAACAAGTGGGGCGCTGACGCGATCTTCCACCTCGAAAACAACAAGCTGAAATTCGCGAGCTATTACAAGATGCCCGCCGCGCAAGGCGATACCGAAAACTGCGTCGCGCACAACGGCTCGCTCGTTCCGGTGCCCGGCCGCGACATCGAAGTGCAAGCGTGGTATCAGGGCGGCATCTCCGTCATGGACTTCACGGACGCGGACCATCCGACGGAAATCGCTTACTTCGATCGCGGTCCAATCACGCCCGACATGCTCGTGCTCGGCGGCGACTGGTCGGCGTATTGGTACAACGGTTCCATCTACGCTTCCGAGATCGCGCGCGGCCTGGACATCTTCGAGCTGACGCCGACGCAGTTTCTGACGCAGAACGAGATCGATGCGGCGAAAACCGTTCACCAAAGCGAGTTGAACGTGCAGAACCAGCAGAAGATCGTGTGGCCGAAGAACCTCGTCGTGGCGAAGGCTTACGTCGATCAGTTGGAGCGTTCGCAAGCTCTGGCCGCCGAGCAAGTCACGGCGCTGCGGCAGGCGATCGCCAGTGCGGAAAGTTCGCGCCTGGATGCAAAATCAACAGCTACGCTGAAGAATCTTGCGCTGACTGTGGCCCAGGGCGTTGCCTCTGCGAAGAACGCCGCGGATGCGAATCGTATGCAGTCTCTCGCGGCGATTCTGAAGCAACCGGCGCTTTAGTCCTCAATAGGCTTTATCCACAGATTACGCAGATTGTTCATCACATCTGCGTAATCTGTGGATGGCCACTCCTTCCGCATTAGCAGCACCCGCAAGCGTGGATGTCGGCCTCTATGAGTAATACCAATGGCTCGAATCGACGTTGGTTTAACTTGGGAATCGCGACGATGTTGGTTTTCTGCGGCGCTCTTGTGAACGCTCCATCTGCTCGCGACAGTGCAAGCGGCTCAGAGACGATGCTCGCGCGTGACGTCACGATCTATCGCGACACTTACGGCGTCCCTCATGTCTTCGGGCGTACAGACGCGAGCACCGTTTTCGGCTTTGCGTACGCGCAGGCTGAAGACAACTTCTGGCGCGTCGAGGAAAACTTCATCAACGCGCTCGGGAGGGCTTCCGAGTTGTATGGCGAGAAATCGCTCGACGAAGATCGACTCAATCATGCGCTCGAGATCCCGCGGTTAGCGCGCGAAGAGTACGCGCGCCTCGACGCTCACACGCGTTCGTTGTGCGACGCGTTCGCGGCGGGATTTAACTACTATCTCGCGCGTCATCCTGATGTGCGGCCGCGTTTGCTTGCGAAGATCGAACCGTGGTACCCGCTCGCATTCATTCGCTACAACTATTATCAGAATGGTTTCGCGCGCGATCCGAACCTGCGCGGCTCGCAGATAGCGTCGATCGACAACGATCTGAAAGCTCACACGGGCTCGAACGGCTGGGTCGTTGGCCCAACGAAGAGCGCGAACGGTCACGCACTGTTGTTCATCAATCCGCACCTGCCGTTCTTTGGTCCCGGACAGGTTTACGAAGGACACGTTCACAGCGACGAAGGTTGGAACTTCACCGGCTACGCGCGCTTTGGTTTTCCCTTCCCTTACGTCGGGCACAACGAAAACGGTGGCTGGGTGAGCACGGACAATGCGGCGGACTTGACGGACGTCTACGTGGAAACGTTTGACGATCCGGCGCGTCCGCTGGCCTATCGCTATGGCGACGGATATCGCTTGGCGACTGAGCACGTCGAAGAGATTCGCGTGAAGACGGCGAATGGTCTTGAGACGCGTACTTTCAAGATGCGCCGGACGCATCATGGTCCAATCGTCGCGACGCGCGACGGCAAGCTGTTGGCGGTGCGGATGGCGAAGTTTGAATCCGATGGCTGGCTGCGCGAATGGTACGAGATGACGCGTGCGACTTCGCTTGCGGCGCTGAAGCGCGCGATTACTCCTTTGAATATGCTGTTCGGTAACGTGATGTATGCCGATCGTCAGGGAAACACCTGGTATCTCTACAACGGCGCGGTGCCGAAGCGCGACCCGCGTTTCGATTGGGCCAAGCCGGTGGATGGCAGCGACCCGGCGACTGAGTGGCAGGGTTATCACACGATGGATGAGTTGCCGCAACTGGAGCATCCGAAGACGGGCTGGATGCAGAACTGCAACACGAGTCCGTTCTTGTTGACGAGTGAGGGCAATCCGGATCCGCAGCGTTATCCGAAATACATGGTCCAGGAAGGTGATAATCCGCGCGGCGCGATCTCACGTGAGATACTCGCGAGTAAAGCGACGTTTACGTTTGCTGAATGGACGCGCCTCGCATTCGACACGCGCGTCATGAGCGCCGGCC
>DASXXL010000747.1:0-10001 GCA_036503085.1 Pyrinomonadaceae bacterium
CCGTTCACGTCGAACACCTTCGCGCGGTAACGGAATTGATTTCCATACTGATCGACGCGAGGCGATTCCTTGTAGGCGAGATCGATCGCGCTGAGAGACTCTGACAGTGCCCTCAACTCGCCGGGCTCGCAAAGGCCGTTGTGGTTCGCGTCCTGCCACAGCTTCAGGCTTGCGAATATGGCGTCGCGACGATCGATTCTTCCGTCGGCGTTACCGCCGTTCTGCGGCTTGTCGTATTCAGCAAGCGCAAGAAAGCCGTTGGGTTTTGCCGTCAGAGGCTGCGGTGTTGAGTCGCCGAAGAGTTCGGCGCCGTTATCAATTACGCCGTTGCCGTTGCGATCGAGTACCAGGAAAGCGTTACTTGAGCGATTGGCGGTCCACGAAATCTGCAGTGGAACGTCGTCGTTGAGAATGTTGAAGAGGACGCCACTTGCGGCGTCTGTCATGAAGAAGCCGGTGCCGTTTACGTCGATCACGATTGGTGACGTATTGATGCCGTCCGGGCAGGTGCAGCTTTGGGAATCGTAGCCACTCGGATCAGCACAGCGATTCTGGAACGTAGTGCTGCGAGTGCAAACTCCGCCGCTATTCGTGAATCCTGTCTGGCAGCCGGTCGACGGATATGTTTGGAAGTCGGCGATGCCGTTGCAACCGCCAGGTACCGATTCAGGACAAGCATAATCCGTAGCTACCGATTCAACGAGGGCAATGTCGCAAAGCGTCGGATTTATCAATCCGATCGAATCGTTGATGGTGGGAACACGATCGCCGGTTTCCATTACAGTCGAGTGTAGTCCGCAAAGAGGGCAATCTGCCAACCCTTGCGTGTGACCAAGTTCATGAGCAACTACCTCGGCAATTGCAGAGTTCTCGGTCATCTGGCTGTTGATTTCGATATCCACTTCAACCATGCGTCCGAGGATGATTGTCGCCCTCTCCAGATGAGTTACGCCTCGTCTAGTACCTCCCGTCGCTGGATTCGGGCTTATCGGCACAAAAGACAGATTGATCTGCTCGCCGCCCAGATTGTTGTCGGCTATGAAAGTTGGTCCGAAACATTCAT
The DNA here is from genome assembly GCA_036503085.1 of Pyrinomonadaceae bacterium. Classification (GTDB taxonomy): domain Bacteria; phylum Acidobacteriota; class Blastocatellia; order Pyrinomonadales; family Pyrinomonadaceae; genus PSRF01. Next base: position 1,064 of record DASXXL010000747.1, read on the forward strand.
AGAACCCGTTCATAGCGTTCCAGCCGGAGATACCCGAATTCAGCGCCGCCGAAGGAACACCCGAGTTGACAATATGTACCAGACTAAGCGATGGCCAAGTAAAAGTGATTGTAAGTTTATTTCCGGGACAACCAGCAACACCGACGAAAAGAGCACATACGGTGAGCGTGATGAGAGTAGCGCGGTGGATAATACGGGAGATTGCGGTCATTAGTCATCACCTCCCTCCCGCCGCGCACTGATTTCCTGTCGCAGTTTGTCCAGGAAGTCCTTTACGGGCATACCATCGTATGAACGCTTATAGTTTATATCGTCCAACTGTAAGACCTGATCCTTGATGGAATAGGCCGTTGAAATTGCGTAGTCCTTGACGGTCTTGTCTGGTCTCCTGAGGAAAAGCACATACGGCGTTCCAACTTCCGGAAAGCCACGTCCCACGATGATGAAGTGTGCGACATGACCAGCAGGAAAACGTACGGAACCACCACTCCGCCACGTCGTTAATTCGTCCCCTGCTGAAATCACACTGTCGGGATCGGCCTTAAGAACCTCCTGCACTGCGACTTTGTATTCACTAAACACGAGGGTGTGTTCTTGATTCACGTAAGCGTTGCCGCTGGTGACCGTTCCGACAACGACTATCGCGCCGCGTAACGGCAAGCCGATCGGATCTTCACGCTCGCCGGGTTTGAGTACCGTCACCTCATCGATGAACGTTAGATCGACACTCTCCACTTGGCCATTTATTTCGCGAACTCCGGGATCAAGTATCGGCTTGTATTTATTAAGCCCTTTGAGTCGCTCTCTGTGCACTCGCCGTTCCTGATCTTGAGGATCTTGTGGGATGGATGGTTCATTCCAACGCGCGACGGGCGGAAAAACCGAGTGCTTAGGTAAAATTTTGCGAACCTCGTCGTGCATAGAAACCCCGGGTGGTACGGGTCGGAGTTGATCACGCGCAGGGAACGAGAAGGCGGCGAGGGCGAAACCGGCCAGTAACAACAGGATCTTTGCGAAGTAATTTTGCATTTGAGTCCTTTCGTGAGTCTGAGGTTTTCATCTAGTAACTAGTAACGCGTACGTGAACACACACATGCCTTTTGGCACGCGAAGGGGGCGACTGTTACTGGGCGGAAATCCCCACGCACAATGAGGAACGTGGAAACGAGATGAGCAGACGCTACCCACCAACAGGAGACTTGTCAAGCTTTCTCTCAATGCGCTGGTCTTTGCGCCTGCGAAGGAAACTCGCTAAACTTCAACTTGAATCACAACAACCTAAATCGACTTCTTCCCGAGGAAAGAGTTTGAGCATCACTATGCCAGAATGTCCCTTCGATTCGTTGCAAACTTTCAATTCCGCGCCACGCGGCCCAGCCGGGCGTTTTCATTCACTGCCCCAACTCGAAAAAAACGGCGTTGGTCCAATCTCGCGCCTGCCGCACAGCATCCGCGTCGTGCTCGAGTCAGTGCTGCGCAACTGCGACGGCCAGAAGATCACTGAAGAAGACGTGCGCGAGCTCGCGAACTGGCAGCCGAACGGCAAACGCGTCGAGGAGATCCCGTTCGTCGTGGCGCGCGTGTTGTTGCAGGATTTCACCGGCGTGCCGCTGCTCGTCGATCTCGCCGCGATGCGTTCGGCCGTGGCGCGACTCAACAAAAACACCGGCGTCATCGAGCCGCTCGTGCCTGTCGATCTCGTCATAGACCACTCGGTCCAGGTCGACTTCTCCAGCACGCGCGACGCGTTTGAAAAGAACATGGAGATGGAGTTCAAACGCAATCGCTCGCGCTACCAGTTTCTGAAATGGGGCACGCAGGCGTTTGACGGTTTTCGCGTGATTCCGCCGGGCATCGGCATCTGCCACCAGGTCAATCTCGAATACCTCGCGAAGAACGTTTGGGAGAAGACGGTCTACTTTCCCGACACGCTCGTCGGCACCGATTCACACACGACGATGGTCAACGGCCTCGGTGTTGTTGGTTGGGGCGTCGGCGGCATCGAAGCCGAGGCGGCGATGTTGGGCCAACCGGTTTACTTCCTAACGCCGGACGTGGTCGGCGTTCATTTGAGCGGCAGTTTAAATGAAGGTGTTACGGCGACGGATCTCGTGCTGCGCGTGACGGAGATGATGCGCAAAGCGAAGGTCGTGGGAAAGTTTGTCGAGTTTCACGGCGAAGGCGCGGCGAGTTTGTCGGTTACGGATCGCGCGACGATCGCGAACATGGCGCCGGAGTATGGCGCGACGATGGGCTTTTTCCCGGTTGACGAAGAGACGTGCAAGTATCTGCTGGCGACGGGAAGATCTGAGGAGCACGTCGATCTCGTGCGGCAGTATTACAAAGCGCAGGGGATGTTTGGCATGCCCAAGCAGGGTGAGTGTGATTACAGCGTGGTCTTCGATCTCGATCTCGCGTCGATTACGCCGAGCGTTGCTGGTCCAAAGCGGCCGCAGGATCGCATCGACCTGCCGAAGTTGAAAGATCAGTTCACGCAGTTGATGCTGAAGCCGGCGAGCGAAGGTGGTTACGGCAAGACGGAAGATGATCTCTGGACGCGTTATCACGTGAAGATCGGCGCCGATCGGCAACGCGCAATTGCCGGCGGCGGCGAACAACGCGGGGAAACAGTGCCGGTTCCGATCAAGAATCACATCAGTGAGCAGAACACCAGCGTCTGGACCGAAACGGAAATGGTCAACAACCGTCCGACGCCCGACATCGTGCCGGAGATTCCGGAAGATGAATTTCCGACCGGCGATGAGCTGATCGGTCATGGCGATGTTTTGATTGCCGCGATTACCTCGTGCACAAACACTTCGAACCCAAGCGTGATGCTCGCCGCGGGACTCGTCGCGAAGAAAGCGGTCGAACACGGACTGTCGGTGAGTCCGAAAGTTAAGAACTCGCTCGCGCCCGGTTCGCGCGTCGTCACGGATTATCTCGAACGCACCGGCTTGCAACCTTATCTGAACGAGCTCGGTTTCAATCTCGTCGGTTACGGTTGCACCACTTGCATCGGCAACTCTGGTCCACTCGATCCGGCGATCGAGCAGATCGTTACCGAACGCGACGTGGTAGGTGTTTCAGTATTGTCGGGCAACCGCAACTTCGAAGCGCGCGTGCATCAGAGCATCAAAGCGAATTTTCTGATGAGCCCGCCGTTGGTCGTTGCTTTCGCTCTCGCCGGCCGCATCGACATGGACTTCGCCAACGAACCGATCGGAAGCGGCAAAGACGGCAAGGATGTTTACCTGCGTGATATCTGGCCCAAGATGGAAGAGGTCCGGGAGATGATGAGCGCGGCGTTCGATCCGGAAACGTATCGACGTCTCTACAGCAACTTCGCTGAACAGAACCCGATGTGGAACGAGATTCCGACCTCGACCGGAAACGTTTATCAGTGGGAACCGGAGTCGACTTACATTCGCGAGCCGCCTTACTTCGATAACTTCCACAGTTCACTCGAGCCGCTCTCCGATGTGAAAGGCGCACGTCCGCTCGCGATCTTCGGTGACTCGGTCACGACGGATCACATCAGTCCCGCGGGTGCGATCAAACCGTCGTCGCCGGCTGGTCTTTATCTGCAGGAGAAAGGCGTTGACATAAAGGACTTCAACAGCTATGGCGCGCGACGCGGCAATCACGAGGTGATGGTGCGCGGCACGTTTGCTAACGTGCGTATCAAGAACCTGATGGTGCCGGGCGTCGAAGGCGGCGTGACGATCCATCATCCCGATGAAGAACGCATGAGCATCTACGATGCGGCGATGCGTTATCAGTCTGAAGGCGTGCCGCTCGTGATCGTTGCGGGTCAAGAGTACGGCACCGGCAGCTCGCGCGACTGGGCCGCGAAAGGCACAAGCCTGCTCGGTGTCAAAGCCGTGATCGCGCAGAGCTTCGAACGAATTCATCGCAGCAATCTCGTCGGCATGGGCGTGCTGCCGTGCCAGTTCAAAGACGACACGAACGCCGCTTCACTGCGGCTCGACGGCAGCGAGCGTTTCGATCTGCTCGGCATCGAAGCCGGCATCAAACCGCTCCAGGAGATCACGCTCGTCATTCATCGCAAGAGCGGCGCGGTCGAGGAAGTGCCGATCACGCTGCGCATCGACACGCCAATCGAGGTTGATTACTACCAACACGGCGGGATTCTCCCGTTCGTTTTACGACAACTACTCGCGGGGACAACAGACTTCTAGCTATGGAAACCTACAAACTTTTTATTGACGGAAAATGGGTTGATTCCGAGTCAGGCAAGACTTTCACGACGCCAAACCCGGCGACTGGCGAGACCCTCGCGGAAGTCGCGGAAGCCGACAAAGCCGACATCGACAAAGCGGTCAGCGCCGCGCGACGTGCTTTCGAAGGCAAGTGGTCCAAGCTGAGCGCGCGCGATCGCGGCCGGCTGCTTTACAAACTCTCGCAACTGATCGAACAACACGCCGCCGAGCTCGCCGCGATCGAAACCGCCGACAACGGCAAGCCGATCAAAGAATCGCTCTACGTCGATCTGCCGCAGGTGGTCGAGAACTTCGAGTACTTCGCCGGCTGGGCCACGAAGATCGAAGGCGAAACGATTCCCGTTCCGGGCCGCATGTTCAACTACACGTTGCGCGAGCCGATCGGCGTTTGCGGCCAGATCATTCCGTGGAACTTTCCGCTCCTGATGGCTGCGTGGAAACTCGCGCCTGCGCTCGCGGCAGGCAACACAGTTGTGCTCAAACCAGCGGAGCAAACGCCGGTCGGCGCGATGGAGCTGGGCAAGTTGATCCAGGAAGCAGGATTTCCCGAGGGCGTCGTAAACATCGTGCCGGGTTACGGCGAGACTGCGGGCGCTGCACTCGCCTCACACAAAGGCATCGACAAGATCGCGTTCACGGGTTCAACCGAAGTCGGCAAACTGATCGCCAAATCCGCGGCTGAGAATCTCACAAAGGTTTCGTTGGAGCTCGGCGGTAAAGCGCCGAATATCGTGTTTGCTGATTCCGATCTGGACCAGGCCGTCGCCGGCGCGATGATGGGCATCTTCTACAACCAGGGACAGGTTTGTTGTGCCGGCTCGCGTCTGTTCGTCGAAGAGTCAGTCAAAGAGCAATTCGTCGGCAAACTGAGCGAGAAGGCGAGCAAGATCGTCGTTGGCGATCCTTCCGACAAAGCGACGCAGATGGGGCCGCAGGTTTCCGAAGAACAGTTGAACCGGATCAAAGGTTACGTCGACATCGCGCGCGGTGAAGGCGCGGCGGTTGTGGCCGGTGGCGCTTCGCCGCAACTTGAAGGTTCATTTCAGCGCGGCTACTTCTTCACGCCCACGATCTTCGACGAAGTGAAGAACAACATGCGTGTGGCCCAGGAAGAAATCTTTGGACCAGTCGTCTCGGTCATCACGTTCAAGGACGAAGACGATCTGATCAAGCAGGCGAACGACACGATCTACGGCTTGTCCGCGGGCATTTGGACGCGCGACATTACGCGCGCGCATCGCTTCGCGCGCGAAATGAAGGCGGGCGTGGTTTGGATTAACACGTTCAATATGTTCAATGCAGCGTCTCCCTTTGGTGGCTACAAGCAATCAGGTTACGGACGCGAGATGGGCCGGCACGCGCTCGAGCTCTACACGCAGGTGAAGAGCGTTTGGTTTGATCTGTCGGGCCGGCCCATCGGCTGGTTTAAGTGATTGTCGATTGCCAAGTGCAGATTGCCGATTTCTTAAGCTCGCCGACAACGCCGAAGGTCTTTCAATCGGCAATCGGCAATTGGCAATCGACAATGTTATTATCAACCCCTCTCCCGCGATGAGACCAAACATTTAAGGAGACGTTATGCCAGCATTGAGAAAGACCGCCGCGTTCTTAGCTCTTCTCAGTGGGACGATTCTTTTTACCGCCTGTCCCAGCCAAACGAACATCGCCAGAATCAACGCCGACCCCGGACGCTATCGCGGCAAAGAGGTCGGCATCGCCGGGCGCGTGACCGACAGCTACGGCGTGATGGGCCAGGGTGCTTACGAGATCGACGACGGCACCGGACGCATTTGGGTGGCTACGACACGCGGCGTTCCCGCGCGCGGCTCGCGCGTCGGCACGAAGGGTTACGTCCACAGCGGCTTTAGTTGGGCCGGCCGCAGTTACGGCACGGTGCTCGAAGAAAAAGATCGCCGCGCGCAAACCAAGTAAACCTAAGCTCGCTCAATGGACCATGACTCTCCCCGCCAGCTTGTAGACTATCTCGACGAAGAGTTCACGCGTTTAATCAACCAGCTCAAGCAATTCGTCAACTCCATCACACCGGATCTGCTTTATCGACGTCCGCCGACGGTCACGATCGGTGAGAACCTGCTGCGCAGCGCCGCGGTTCTCGAACAAACGTTTGGTGGGCTCACGGCGAGCCTTTGGGACGATCCGTTTGAATGGACTTTGCCTGAAACTCTTTCGACCGCCGAACTCGTAAATGAATATCTGTCGGAAGTTGATGCGGCGCGACAGCGCGCGTTTGGCGCCATTGCGAGTGATAACGAGTTAAGACGAAATATTTCGGGGCCGTGGGACGAACCGCGGCCGTTGTTTACGGTTTTGCTCGAGACGCTGGTGAAAGCGAGCGATTATCACGGCCGCGCGGTCGCGACGCTCAAAACGTTTTTCCAGTAAGGCTGCAACGGGTATTATCTATCGCGTCGTAAGAGTCCATTGGCGAGGAACGATCTCATGTATTGTCCGCAATGCGGTCAGCAACAAGTTTCGGGAGCAGTGCGGTTTTGTTCGCGTTGTGGTTTCCCGCTCGATGGCGTCATTCAGTTGTTGGCGAGCGGCGGCATGATGCCTGTTTACCGCGCGTCTGATGAGCCGTTGCAGATGTCGCCGCGGCGCAAGGGCGTGAAACAGGGAGCGGTTCTGTTGCTGTCGGGCGCGGTGATCGTCCCAATATTGGGTGTTATCGCGAGTTTCTCACCTTCATACTTTCCGCAGTTGTTGGCGGCGCTGGCGGCGATCATCTGTTTCGTTGGTGGCCCATTCAGGATGCTTTACGCGGCGCTGTTCGAAGAGGGCGCGCCGAAGCGGATGATGTATGGACCACCTCCGATGGTCCCGCAACAGTTTGCGCCGCCGCGGCAAAACACGGCGTTGCCGCCGCCACCAGTGCACACACCTTCCTCCTGGCGCGGCCGCCCTACGACGGCGGAACTCGCCGATCGGCCCAGCGTCACCGAAAACACTACCCGCTTGCTCGACAAAGAAGACCGTACAAACCAGTAGTTGCTAGCTGAACGTTTAAGAGAGTTGATACGCGCGCGTGGTCCGATTACGTTTCGTGATTGGATGGTAGCGGCGCTTTACGATCCTGAGTTTGGTTACTACAACCGGAGCGATCTGCAGCGTTGGGGCAGGGAAGCGGACTATCGTACGAGTGCTGAACGTAGTGAGTTGTTTGCCGCGACGTTTGCGCGGTACTTTGCGCGGCTTTATGAAGAGCTTGGTTGTCCGGCGCGTTGGACCATTGTTGAGGGTGGAGCAGGTCAGGGGCGCTTTGCGCAACGCGTGCTGCGGACTTTAGTAGAAGAGTATTCGCACGTTTTTGAAGCAACGCGATATTGTGTGGACGAGATAAGCGAAGATTCCGAGTCTCGTACGCGAGCGTTGTTGGCTGAGTTTGGAGAACGTGTTTGCTACAAATGGCGGGAGACGTTGGATAAAGGGATTCACTTCTCCAACGAGTTGCTCGACGCGTTTCCAGTTCACCGTGTGGTTAGAGAAGGCGAGCTTTACGTCACGCTTGACGTGGAGGACCGCTTTGTGTGGACCACCAGCGCCTTCTCGACACCGCGTCTTGCCGAGCACGCGCTTTCACTCGCAGAAGGCCAAATAATCGAGGTCAACTTAGGAGTGGATGATTGGTTCGCTAGCGTGGCTGCGAAAATAAGCCATGGATTTGTTGTTACGGTTGATTACGGTGCGGAAGAGGATGAGCTTTACGATCCAGTCCTGAGACCGAACGGGACGCTGCGCGCGTTTTCACGGCACGGATTTGTAGAGGACGTGTTGTCCGCGCCAGGCGAGTACGACATCACGAGTAGCGTGAATTGGACGCAGGTGAAAGCGGTTGGTGAGCGGTTCGGCTTTCAAGTGGTGGACTTCGAAAGACAGGACAAGTTTCTGTTGAGCGCCGGGTTGCTGGAAGAGCTGCAACACAGATTGGCTCGGACAGAAAACGAAGCCGACAAGGTGCGCCTTACTACCGACGCGAAGGAGATGATCCTTCCTGGCGGCATGGCGTCGAGTTTTCAAGTGCTGGTCCAGAAACGAGGAGAAACTGATGGGGCGTGAGTTCGAACTGATTGATGTTTGTCACAGCATTGAAGACGGAATGATCACTTACAAGGGTTTGCCCGCGCCGGTGATTACCGATCATCTGCGGCGCGAAGATTCGCACACGCGTTACGCGCCCGGCACCGAGTTCCACATCGGCAAGATCGAAATGGTCGCGAACACCGGCACGTATCTCGACACACCGTTTCATCGTTACGCGCGCGGCAAAGATCTCGCGCAACTCGATCTCTACTCCGTCGCTAATCTCGACGGAATCGTGCTTCGCTGTCCCGACGTGCGTGAGATCGATGAGACTCGTTTCCGCGACATCGACGTCAACGGCAAGGCCGTCCTGCTGCACACCGGCTGGGACAAACACTGGCGCACCGAAGAATACTCGAGCGGCAATCACCCGCACCTCACAGGCCCGGCCGCCACTTATCTCGCGAAAAACGGCGCGGCTTTAGTCGGCATCGACTCCTTCAACATCGACTCAACCGCGGACGGCACACGCCCCTCGCATACGATCCTACTCGGCCACGACATTCCCATCGTCGAACACCTCTGCGGTCTCGACGACCTCCCCGATACCGGCTTCAAGTTCTTCGCCGTTCCAGTGAAAGTAAAACGCTTCG
>DASXXL010000748.1:0-2682 GCA_036503085.1 Pyrinomonadaceae bacterium
TGCGGCGTTTTCGTTGCAACCGTGGTTGCAAGGCACGCGCAGTTATCTCACACGATTGCCACCGGACGTGGTGGAGGAGTTGAAACCGTTCTTCGATCGGGAAGACACGTGGTGGACGCGGCTGACCAGCGATTGGCGTGAAATCATCCGGACGATTGGGGCGGCAGTGGTAGCGCTCGTGCTCGGCGTGTTTTTGTTTTTGAATCTGCGCGCGGAAGTGCGAGAGATCGGCCGCGGCGAGGAGCACGATTACTACAAAGCGGGCGCTGACTGGATGCGCGCGAATGTGCCGCCGGGGCAGATCATCTTCAACACGGATTGGGATGATTTTCCGCGTCTCTTTTATTTCGACGAGACGCACTATTACGTTTCCGGGCTGGATCCGAATTACTTGTTTGACAAGAACCCCGATTTGTCGCGACTCTACGACCGGATCACGCTGGGCCAGGAGAGCGATCCCGGGCCGTTGATTCGCGATCGCTTCGGCTCGCGCTACGTGTTCACGGACAATTCGCACGACGACTTTTTTCAGCACGCCCGGGCGAGTGGGTGGTTTGATATTGTTTATGAGGATACGCAGTGCACAATACTGTATATTCGCGACGAAAAGCTCGAGCCGGAAGTGAACGATTTTAATTAGCTATGTTCAATAAGCGTCTATCTGTACTTCTTTTATCCGGGGTTTTATCTGTGGCCCTCGGGCGGTGCGGTAGCGCTCCGCCAAATACCAGCAGCACTCCCACACCCGAATCAACGACCGCGGCCACGCCACAATCATCCCCACTCGTCGGCTTCGACAAAGATCTCGCGTACGTGCGCAACGGCGGCTACAGCTACATCTTCGTCTTCTCACGCAAAGACAAAAAGCCCCTCGATAAAGACGACAGCGCTTTCTTACGCACCAACGCGCCGCAAGTCGTCGACTGGGTAGTCACCGACGGCGGCAAAAAAGTGATCGCCGGAACGAACTTCAATCTCGAAGAAGGAAATATGGGTGAGCTGAAGAAGCGGTTCGTCGTCGAGGACTACTCAAACAAGTAAGGCCACAAAGAAGCACAAAAAGCACAAGAACAATAAACCAGCCCACCTGGTTGGTTGATGTGTTTTTGTGCCCTGTGTGCCTCTTTGTGGCTCAAGGTTTCAAAACTACTTTTCCAAACTGCGCCCGATCTTCGATCAATTCATGCGCCTGCCGCGCCTCGCTGAGCGGCAACACGCGATCCACCACCGCCCGAATCTTACCCTCGCTCACAAACTTCATCACTTCGATCAACTCGCCCTTCGAACCCATAAACGAGCCGAGCAACGTGAGATGACGATAAAAGACCTGCCGCAGATCCGTGCGCGCATCGAAACCGCTGGTCGCGCCGCACGTCACGAGCCGGCCGTTCTTCTTCAGCGAACTGATCGAACCAGGCCACGTCACCGCGCCCGTGTGCTCCACCACAACATCAACGCCTTTCTTGTCTGTGAGCCGCCTGACTTCTTTGGGCCAATCTTCGCGGGTGTAGTTGATGGTTTGATCGGCGCCGAGTTCGCGCGCCTTCGCGAGTTTGTCGTCAGAGCTCGCGGTCGTGATCACGCGCGCGCCGCGCAGTTTCGCGATCTGAATCGCAATCGAACCGACTCCGCTGCCGGCCGCATGAACGAGCACGTCTTCGCCGGGCTGCACGTTCGCACGCGTCACGAGCATGTGCCACGCGGTGACGGTCACGAGCGGCAACGCCGCCGCTTCTTCCCAACTCAACTGCGCGGGCTTGGGAATGATGTTCACGCCCGGAACCGCAACCAACTCCGCGTAACCGCCGTTCCGTCGATAGCCAATGATGTCGTACTCGCGGCAGAGATTGTCCTGGCCGCTGAGGCACGCTTCGCAGTGACCACAGGAAACGCCCGGCTGGACCATCACCTCGTCGCCGGGTTTAACCCACGTCACTAACTCACCAACCTCCCGAATCACACCGGCGATGTCATTGCCCAGAATATGAGGCAAAGGAATCTCGATGCCCGGTAAACCGCCGCGCACGAAGATGTCGAGATGATTCAGAGCAGACGCTTTGACCTCGACCAACACTTCGTTGGCCCGAATCTGCGGCTCCGGCACGTCCGCATACTCGAGCACTTCCGGCCCACCGTGCTGCTGGAAGATCGCGGCTTTCACGCAGGTTGTTCCACGGGTTCTCTGTCGGCGGCTTGTTCGCGCGCGTGGTAGGAGGAACGTGTCAGCGGGCTTGATTCGACGTGATGAAAACCGAGCGACATGCCGATGTCGCGCCACTCGGCAAACTCTTGCGGCGTGACGTAACGCTCAACCGGCAAACGTCGCGCGTGCGGTTGCAGATACTGTCCGATCGTCATGATGTCGCACGAGACGGAGCGTAGATCTCTCATCAGCTCGACGACTTCGTCAAACTCCTCGCCGAGTCCGACCATGATTCCGCTCTTCGTCAACATGCCGCGGCCTTCACGATCGCGACGCGCCGCTGCGCGCTGCAAAAGCGTCAGCGACTGCTCGTAGATCGCATCGGGACGCACGCGGCGATACAGTCGCGCGATAGTTTCCGTGTTGTGATTGAGCACGTCGGGCTGCGCGTCGAGCACCGTGTTCAGCGCAGCTTCGTCGCCGTTGAAATCGGGAATCAAGACTTCGATCTTGCACTCGGGATTCGCGGCGCGCACTTC
>DASXXL010000749.1:0-3451 GCA_036503085.1 Pyrinomonadaceae bacterium
CAACGATTCCAGGCAGCAGGCGTCAGATGAAAGCGAAGATCAAACGTATGTGGTGCGCATCCTCTCAGGCTATCGATGACCAGCCAGTACTCGTCGCCGATGAAGAATATTCGTCGTGTATGGACCACTTCATACGCGGGACTTTGGGCCTCGGCGCAAAGCATGTCGAAGTCCGGCGCCGTAACACGTTCGAGCAGACGTCCCTCGGTGAGCGCACCTTTCGGTTTACCGCGGCGATAAGGAACCTGGTCCAGTTCGTCAACGCAAACTGTGTTGTGGGCCGCCGTGCCTTTGAAACGATGACGCCAGTGCGCCTCGTCTTCAGCGTAAGTAAAACGTCCGGGATCGATGATTAACGGATGACTATTGGCTGCGACTTCGATATTGAGCAGATCGTAGTGACCGTGGCCGCCATCGCCGATTGGGCCACAATCGAAGATCAGATATTTCTCGTTGCGAAAATCAGTCGCCTTATCACCCCAACCGCTTCGCTGAATGAAGTAGCCGCCGTCCGGAAAACTCGCAGACGTCACGTCCGGTGGACTGCCTTCACGACCGCTGGTGCCGACGTAAAGGAAGTCTGAGCGACCGAAAATAATCGACGCGAGTTCGAGCAGGTCGGAATAGTTTCCGGTGTCGGCATCTGAAAGCGCCGGAATCAAACCATCGGGACGTTGCACGTGCAGTAGAAACTCGCAGGCGCGTTCGAGCCGTTCGTCATAACCGGCAGGGAAGTCGAGATCGAAACGGCTCGCATTCTCCCGCGCGCCCAGAAATGAACGCAGCGCCGTGGCGTGATAGTGCGTCGATTGCTCGCGATGCACGCCGTCCGGCCGCACGTCCGTCAAAAGGTTTCGGTGCAACTCCGCGATCGCAAAGTCGAGCAGCCCGTCCTGGTCCAACTCAGGTAATGCGAGCGCCGCGATGAACAATGCATAGAGCTCGAGCGTGCGGTGGTTGCGCTCGGGTGTGAGATTGTTCCGCAGCCAGCAGACTTGAGCAGCGAGACTGGAAACGATTTGATTCTCAAACGCAGGTTCGAAGACGCTGAAAAGCGAAAACCTGTTCCAGGCGTAAATCCAGTTCTGGATGCGCCGCGCCGCAACGTCGCTCGAGTCACAGCCAACCGGCATCTGCGCGATCCATGACTGGACCAACTGCTGCCAAACGTGACGGTACTTTTCGTCGCTGGTCAGCGAGAAAGCGTGCGCGAGATTCAAACCGTAATAGAACTTGTGCCACTCGATGCGCCATTCCTCGTCATGGGGCAACGAAGTGGTACGCCAGTCGGGTTGAGTTCCGAGTTGGAGTGTGAGTCCGGCGTTTGTGAAGATACCTTCGCAGACATCGTCGGCCAGACGCAGATCGCGATAAGCATCCTCGATGACGCAGAACACACGCTGCCAACGATCGTCTATCACCGGCAATGAGAGGGTGGTTTGCTCGCAGATCGCTTGCATCTTCACACTCCTCTCGAAGCGGTTGCGAACAGCGAAGCGAGTTCGACAGCGGTTCTATCGCCGTCAAATCGTTCCAGCACGGTCATCCGGCCCGCCCGACCGAGATTTCGCGCCAGCATTCGATCGGAACTGAGACGCTGAATCGCACTTGCCAGCGCTTCCGCATCGTCGGGCGGCACAAGCGTTCCGTTCTGACCATCCTTAATAATTTCGGGAATACCCGAGACCGGTGTGGTGATAACTGGCAGGCCGCAGGCCATCGCCTCCATCAAGACGTTTGGCAAACCATCACGATCGCCGTTGTCGAGCACGCGACATGGCAGACAGAAGACATCTGCGCTTTGGTATTCGCTGTAGAGCCGGGCTTGTTCGAGTGGACCAATCAGGCGCACGCGATCGTGCAAACCGTGCGCCTCGATCTGGCGACGAAGCTCCAACTCGTGTTCGCCATGTTCGCCGATGATGAGAGTTTCGAAGTGAAAGCCGCGCTGATTGAGAATGGCGCAGGCTTGGACCAGCACATCGAAACCCTTTTTATGGACCAGCCGGCCCACTCCCAGTGCGCGGAGCCGTCCGGTTTTCGCCGGCGGCGTGATTGCATGGCTCAGCAAGCCGGCAAACTCTGCGTTTAGCCCGTGATAGATGCAGCGAACGTTTGCAGTTGATTCGATTTCGAGGAGGTGTTCACGGTTCGCGTCGGTGCAAGTGACGACAAAACGCGCCGCCCGCATTTTGCGCCGCAGCAAACCCGCCGGATTCAACGATTCACAATAGAGATCTTTCGCGTGCGCGGTGAAAGAGAACGGCAGCCCCGTGATGAGCGAAACAAACCACGCGACGGTGGTGGCGCCATGACAGAAGTGCGAGTGAATGTGTTTGACGTCGTCCGCTGCGAGAATGAACTGCGCGATCCAGACTGCCTGGAGAAACTCTTTCAGGTACAGCTTCCGCGGCCACGCGAAGAAACCGCGTCGCGCTCTCACGGCTTGCGCAAACGCCGCGATCGCCGCTCGAACAACGCCCGCCGGTCTCCGGCTGACAACATCCCGCAGCGCCGGCAAAAAGTCTCGCAGATGCAAGTTGAGCCAGCGTCGCAGCGAAGTTTCCGATAACGACGAAGTTTGCGGCAGATAATTTGGCTGCGCCTGGATTTGATTGAAGATGCCATCGCCACGCAAGTCTTCACCGTGCTTGATGACCGCGAGTCGCAACTTAACGCCCAACTGTTCGAGACGATAGATCTCGCTCGTTATGAAGATTTCAGACAGCCGCGGATAGCCCTTGAGTATGTAGGCGATCGTGCCCTGGTTTTGTATTTCGCTATTCATCGCTTACACATAAACGCTGGTGAGCAGTTGCTGGAAACGCCGGCTGCAGCGGCCCACTTCGTATTCACTTTCAGCGCGTCGTCTGCCGTTGCGTCCGAGCTGTTCGCGCAAGAGTTGGTCATCAGCCAGGCGGCGAATGGCCGCGCCGAGAGCGACCGGATCGGCAGACCGCACTAACAGTCCGTTCTCGTTGTCGGCGATGGCGCTGGCGATTGCGCCGGCGTCGCTGGCGATAATTGCGCGGCCGCAAGCCATCGCTTCCAGCACCACGTTTGGTAACCCGTCCCGATCTCCCGACGCGTCCTGAATCGAAGGCACGATGACGACGTCGGCCTCGGCATACATCCGCGGTAGTTCGAGATGAGTGACCGCGCCGCGAAAGACAGTTCGATTTTCGAGATTGTTGAGAGTAATGAGTTGTCGCAGACGTTCGCGTTCCGGACCATCGCCGGCGATCGTGAGTGTGAACGGAAGCTTCAATCCCGCCAGCGCGGCGATGAGAAAGTGAAAACCTTTCTTTTCCACGAGCCGGCCCACCGCGAGCAGACGCAGCACACCGTTGGACGATGTGGTTTGCGGTGTGAACCGTTGCAGGTCAACACCATGCGGCAACAAGTGAACTTTCGATCCCAGCCGGCGCAGATCGCGGTGCACATCGGTGTT
>DASXXL010000750.1:0-5830 GCA_036503085.1 Pyrinomonadaceae bacterium
GTTCAACTCGCGCGCGCGTTGATGAAATGCGTCAACGTCGTCGACGGAGAAGTAGATGTAGTCAGGCGTTGGTTGAGGTCGCAGCTCGGTGGCGCCTTCACCGGTCACGTCAACGAGCGCGAGGATCACGGGGCCACAATCAATGTAGTGACGCCCGCCGCGCGGGATTCGCCGTCCGCGATCGCCGAGCAGCTTGCCGTAGAACTCTTCAGCGCGATCGAGATTGTCGACTTGCAGAATGATTCGGTAGAGTGTGGGGGCCATCGGCGCGGTCCTTTCGTTCCGGGAACTCGGCCACAGATTAACGCAAGTTCAGAGCAGATGAAAAAGGTACTCGTGATCGGGCCTGGGGGCGCAGGGAAGTCAACGTTGGCCCGACGCCTCGGTGAGTTGCTCGGTATCGACGTCAAACATCTCGACCGGTTTTATTGGCGCTCGGGTTGGCAGGAACCGCCGAAAGAAGAATGGCTCGAGACGGTAAAGCAGTTGACGAGCGCGGAATCGTGGATCCTCGACGGCAACTACGGAGGCACACTCGAGGCACGCGTCGAGCATTGCGACACGATCATCTTCCTCGATCTCTCGCGCTGGTTGTGTCTGTGGCGCGTCGTCAAACGACGACTATTGAACCGCAATCGTTCGCGGCCCGATATGGCCGAGGGCTGCAACGAAAAAATCGAGTGGAGTTTTGTGCAGTGGATCTGGAACTACTCGCGCCGTTCGCGTCCCCAGGTCGTTCGCTTATTAGCCGAACACGCCGCGACGAAGCAAATCGTTTGGCTCCGCTCTCGCTCCGAAGTAGAAAACTTCCTGGCCTCGCACGCCACAAACACCAAATGAACTCTGACATCCGCGCACTCGCCGAAAAAATCTGGGACTACCACCGCATGAAACATGAACTCGCGCCGGCCGACGCGATCCTCGTGTTGTGCAGTCACGACGAAAGAGTCGCCGAACGCGGCGCGCAGTTGTTTCTCGAAGGCTGGGCGCCGTTACTGATCTTCTCGGGCGGACGCGGCGCGATCACGGAAAGACTGTGGGACGAACCCGAAGCAGAACGCTTCGCGCGCATCGCGATGAACTTGAATGTGCCGCGCGAGCGCATCCTGATCGAGCCAAACTCAACAAACACCGGCGAAAACATCCGCTTCAGCAAACAGCTTCTCGCGGAACACGGAATCGATCCGCAGCGCTTCATCGTCGTGCAGAAGCCTTACATGGAACGCCGCGCTTACGCGACGATTCGCAAAATGTGGCCCGAGAAACAGGTCGTCTTAACGTCGCCGCAGGTTTCTTTTGCCGAGTATCTCGCGCACTACACGCACGATTCGCTGAAGGACAGCGACGTGATCGGCATCATGGTTGGTGACTTACAGCGGATCAAATTGTACCCGGAGCTCGGTTACCAGATCGCGCAGGAGATTCCGGAAGATGTTTGGCGCGCTTACGAGGAACTTGTAGACGCTGGTTACGACAAGTATTTAATTAACAAACCGTCGTAGCTGGACGCTGATCGCAAAGCCGATCGCGATGAAGGTGGCCACGAGCGAGGCGAGACCGGCGCTCATCAACGGCAGCGGCACGCCGATCACGGGTGAGATCCCAAGCGCCATGCCGATGTTGATGAAGATTTGAAACGTCAGGCCGCCCACGACAGCCATGATGAAGAGCATGCCCATGCGATCGGACGACCGCCGCGCGCCGGTTACCAAACGCGACAACAGGATCACGTAAGCACACAACACGAGCACGCAGCCGATAAAGCCGGAGTTCTCCGCCGTGACCGCGTAGATGAAATCGGTGTGCGGCTCGGGCAGAAACTTCAGGCTGCTCTGCGAGTGTTCCACTGACGCGTGCGAGCCAAACAAGCCGCCCTCGCCGACGGTCAGGATCGATTGCCACGTGTGATAACCGATGCCTTTACGGTCGGCGTTCTCGGGATCGAGGATCACGTTGATGCGTTCCTGCTGATACGTCTTCACCGCGCCTGTCTTCACGCCCATCCAGTAAGCGAAAGGAATCATCACCACCGCGAGGAGCGTCGCGGCTATAACGAGCCGCAAGCGAATCGCCGACAGAAACAGCACCACCGCGAGAATCGGCAGGTAAGTCAAAACCGAGCCGACGTCCGGTTCGAGCAGGATCAATGCGCACGGCAACGCGAGTATCAACCCGCCAACGATCATCTCCTTGATCGTGAGCACCTGAACACGGTTCTTGCCGAAGTAACGCGCCAGCATCATCGCGGTCGTCACTTTCACAAACTCCGACGGCTGAAACTGGCCGATGCCGGGAACCTTGAGCCAGCAGCGCTGGCCGTTGATCTTCAGACCAATGCCAGGTATGAGCACGACGACGAGCAGGATCAATCCGAACACGTAAAAGACGGGTGCGAGATTGAGCAGTTTGCGGTAGTCGGTAAACGCGATCGCGAGCATCGCGACGAGACCGATGCCGAGCCCGATGAGTTGCTTCACCCAGTAAGTCTCGGTCGGTTGCGCATTACGGATTTGGACTGTGCCGAACAAAACGATCGCAATCGCCAGGAACGCGAGGATCCAGTCGAAGTCACGCCAACTGCGTTTGTGAATGATTGCGACCATTTACTGTTGCTGGAGCGCAGGCGTCTCGCCTGCTACTTCTCGAAAAGCGCCCTCGGCGCAGCCATGCAGGCGAGACGCCTGCGCTCCCAGATCTCCCGAGTCTTTCATTGATGCCTACGAACTACTGCTTGTTGCTGAGCGGCGGCGTTTGCTGGCGAGGCAGCAGCGATCGGTTTAGGTTTCGTTGCGTCTGTCGATTTTGGCTCGGGAGTTTCTTTCTTCGCGACTTGCGGCACCGCTCCGGGCGGATCTTCGTGCCGCGTGTTGCGGTAATAAACGTTGTAAACGCCGCGCACCGCCGGCGCTGCGTTCGCGCCACCGAAGCCGGAGTTCTCGATCAACGCGACCATCGCGATCTCCGGTTTGAATGCAGGCGCATAGCTGACGAACCACGCGTGGTCCTTATTCTTGCCGGTGTCTTTGCCGAGTCCGACGACCTGCGCGGTTCCGGTCTTGCCGGCGATATCAAAGCCGGCCATCTTGATCGCCGCAGCCGTACCGCCGGCATTGACCACACCCCACATGCCTTCGACGACCCGCTGATGAATGTCTTCCGGAATCGGCAGCACTTTCGGATTCGGGCGCGACGGATCGAGCGGCGTGAACGTTACGGCCGGTTTGTAATCAGCCGTTCCTTTCGTGCCGAATTCCCGCACCTCTTTCAACAAATGCGGAATGTACATGCGGCCGCCCATCGCCACCGCCGACACCGTCCGCAGCAACGAGACGGGCGTGATGATGTCGTAAACCTGTCCGAACGATGAGTAAACGGTATCGATATCGCGCCACTCCGGATCGCGGGGCTGCATGCGGCGTTTGAACTCGCGCGAAGGCGTCCAGCTCACTACTTCGTTCGGCAGATCGATGCCGGTGCGTTTGTTTATGTCAAACTCGTCGACCATCGAAACTATGCCGTCGATGCCCATCTTCAAACCGAGACGATAGAAATAGCCGTCGCACGAATGGATAATCGCGGTCTTGATGTCGGGCGTGCCGTGATTGTTCATGCAGCGAGTAAACTTGTTGCCGACCTGAATACCGCCGCCACAGAGCAGGTTCGAATGGTCGAGTGTGATCGCGCCTTGTTGCAGCCCGGCGATCGCCATCGGCACTTTCCAGGTCGAGCCTGGCGGATAGCGACTCTGAATCGCGCGGTTGAGCAGCGGCGTTTCCGGATCGTTCAGCAGTGCCGCGTATTCCGCTTTACCTTCCTTGCTGTTGATGCGCTGCGAGAAGAGATTGGGATCGAACGTCGGCGCCGACGCGAGCGCGAGAATCTCGCCGTTGTTTGGATCCATCGCGATGATCACGCCGCGTTTGGTAGACGAGTTTGCGAGCTGCTCTTCGGCGGCGTGTTGCAGATCGAGATCGATCGTCGTGATCAGGTCGCGGCCGGGAATCGGCGCTACGGTTTCGATCTCGTCCTGAATGCGGCCGCGGCTGTCGACGACGACTTCGCGATAGCCGTCGGTGCCGCGCAAATAGTCGTCGTAGACCTGCTCGATCCCGCTGAGACCGATGATGTCGCCGGGTTTCAGTCCTTTGTCTTTGTAAACCTGTTGCTTGAGTTGTTCCGGACTGATCTCACCGACGTAACCGACGACGTGCGCGAGCGAGCCGTTCGGCGCATACGTTCGCTGCGGCTGTTGTTCGACGCGCAGTTCGGGAAACTCAAGATTATGTGCTTCGACCCAGGCGATGTCGCCGGGGGTCGCATCCTGCTTGATGGGGATCGACTCGAACGCCGGCATCGACTTCACCATCTCGAAGCGGTCCGCGAGAATCTGCTGATCGATGTCGAGGCCGCCCGAAAGCGGATCGACAAGCGAGCTGAGGTCTTTGCCTTTTACGTCTTCGCGCGAAAGGATGACGTTATAGATCGGACGCGAGTTGACGATCGGTTTGTTGTTGCGATCGAAGATGACGCCGCGCGGCGCGGGAATCGGTAGGCGACGGCGACGCTGGTTCTGCGCGATCTCCGCGTAGCGGTTGCCGCGCACGACCTGCAAGACGTAAAGCCTGACGCTCAGCAGGCCGAGCATCGTCACCACCAGGATCTGCACAAACCGGAGCCGCGCGCGAAGGTTTTGCGATGTATCTTCAAATTTCATAACTCTAGCACCTCGTTTTCAGTGCTCTGCATCCTCTGTGTCTCTGTGTCTCTGTGGTAAGTTCAGGTTGCCCGATAAAAACCACAGAGACACAGAGTTATCTTCTCCGTAACGGTCCGGTCGAACGCCGCGCCACGCGCCGCCGCGTGGCAAATTGTCGCCGCTGCGACGACTGACCCGACATCACCGAGTTGACCATGTAAAGAACCAACGTCCCCACGATCGTCGTTGCGATTAGTTTATAAGACAACGTCTGCACGAGCGGAACGCCCGGCGCGTATCCGAGCAAACGGTGCCAGAAAACGTAAATCAGCGAGTCGAGCACGGTTGCCGCGGCCAGCACCGGAATGCGCAACAACGGATTTTCAAGGTTCACCTTCGTGGCCGCGAAGTAGATTATGTAGGCCGTCAGCGTCTTCGAAAAACCGCCCGCGCCGATCAGGCCGCCAGTCTGCGTATCGACGATCAGTCCGGCCAATGTGCCGACGACCAATGCCTGCCACGCGTCGCGTTGCAGCGCGATGTAAACAACCACGACGAGCGGAAAATCGATGTATACCAGCGGCTTCCAGACCACGCGCAACGAGAGTTGCAGCACGATCGAGATGAGCAACACTGCGGCGATCTTAAGCTGCGACATACTCCATTGCCGATTGTCGATTGCCAATTGCCGATTGACCGCTCGCGCAGGTAACTCTTTTAGTTGGAAGGACGCCGGCCGGCCCAGGGCAAATCGGCAATCGGCAATCGAAAATCGACAATCTCCTACCTCGATTTTTCCGCGTTCGGCAAATTCTGTTGGGGGGTTGTACGTTGCGGGGGATGGTACAAAAGCACTGCTACTTCTTCTAAATGGTCCAACTGCGCGCCAGGTTGAATCAAGATCTGGTGCGCCTACGTCGCTGTTCCTTGCTTCACGTCCACTACTTTGCCGACATTCAAACCCGGCGGATAAATTCCGTCCTGGCCCGTCGTCATTACGTTATCACCGACTTCCACCTGCTCGAGTCCCGACACGTAACGCATCTCGATCACGCTCACGCCCAGATCCGAGCGTCCACGCACCGAGCCGAGCGCGCCCGATTGGCCCAACTGTCCGACCACCGCGCCTGCGCC
>DASXXL010000751.1:0-2148 GCA_036503085.1 Pyrinomonadaceae bacterium
CGAGAGTCATCAACGCCACGGGTGTTTTGCTGCATACGAACCTCGGACGCGCGTCACTCTCAGCCGCGGCGCGCGCGGCAATCGCTGAAGCGGCCGGTTATTGCAACCTCGAATACGACGTCACAACCGGCACACGCGGCAAGCGCGGCGCGCGCGTCGAAGCGCTTTTGCGTGATCTGACCGGCGCAGAAGACGCACTTGTCGTAAACAACTGCGCGGCTGCCGCGTTGTTGATTCTGTCGGTGCTTGCACGTGACGGAGAAACGATAGTTTCGCGCGGCGAGCTGGTGGAGATCGGCGGCGATTTTCGCGTGCCTGACGTGATGGCGAGTTCGGGCACGCGCATGGTGGAAGTTGGCACGACGAACCGCACGCATCTCGAAGACTACCGCCGGACAATCAACCCAAACACGCGGCTGATCATGCGTGTTCATCCGTCGAACTACCGCATCGTGGGTTTCGCGAGCTCGCCTGTCCTCGGCGAGCTCGCGGCGGTGGCCCATGAGCATAAGCTGCCGGTTTATGAAGATGCGGGTTCGGGCGTGTTGAGCGATCTGAGTGGTTATGGCGTGCTGGATGAGCCGACGGTTAGCGACGTAGTCGCGAGCGGTGTGGATGTGGTTTCGTTCAGCGGTGACAAGCTGCTTGGTTCGGCGCAGGCGGGATTGATCGTCGGCCGGAAGGAAATCGTCGAGCGACTGCGCAAGCATCCGCTGTATCGCGCTCTGCGCAGTGACAAACTCCGGCTCGCCGCACTTGAAGGGACGCTCATCTCACACCAGCGAGATAAAGCTTCGTCAGAAATTCCCGTGATTCAAATGCTTGCTCTGAGTGAAGCCGAGATCGAGGAGCGCGCGAAAGCAGTCGTCGAACAAGTCGCGCCGACGGAGCTCACACTTAGTCTGCAAGCTGGCGAATCAGCCGTCGGCGGCGGCACGGCGCCCACGTCAAAGCTCAAGACGGTGGTCATTGCTTTGGCTCATCCGCAAAAATCCGCGACCGAACTGGAGCAACAACTTCGTCACTCATCGCCTCCGGTTATCGCCCGCGTCGCCGATGAGAAGGTTCTGATCGACCTTCGGACCGTGCTTTCCGACGACCTTTCGTCCCTGATCGCCGCACTAAAAAGCCTCTAATCCCCGTCCAACTTGCCCGTAGCTTGAGCAGTGACAAACATTGTATAATCCACGCGCGGCTTCGCTCGTGAAGCTGACGATCTTCTGATTCCTTTTGCAGGCCCGCCACTCGCTCCGGCCCTATTCAAAGCTTGACTCGATCCCGAACTTTCCAGATCTACGTCTCGGCCACCGCGCTCAGCCTCTTCGCTGGGCTGGGCGGGTACTTCGGCTGGCGCGTAGGCCTTGTACCAGAGCTGGTGAAGACGTCGGCGATTCTGCCGGATACGGAGCGGGTCGAGTTGCTACTTGGCCCAGTTCCGATCCCCGCGATCGCTGTCACGGTTTGTGCGCTCGCCTTTGGTCTCGCATTGAATACTTACGGCTTGCGTCGCTCGTGGCGTTACCTGCTCGTCGCGCTGCTCGCGCTTTGCGCCGCCAGTCTTCTCGTCGCGCGATTCGCGGGCATCGAGCTCTTCACGACACCGCTCGTCTTCAGTTGTGCATTCTCAGTGCTACTAGTCCAAGTCAATCGGCTGTGGCATCTCGATCGTCAACTACTCAACACGCTCTTCAGTGCGCCGGTCACGGCCGCCGACTCCGGTCCCGCCGCGGATCAGCGACTGATGAGCGGGCTCAAGCTGCTCAACACTTTCCTGCCGCTGCATGAAGCGATCGTCTTTCAAGTCGACGAATCCGATTCGTTCGAGGCCGTCGCACGCTTCAAAGGCGCAACCAAAAACTCGCGAGATACAAGCCGCAACTCCGTTTGGCGCGAAGGCGTGCAACTCTGCGAACAAGCCGCAGCGTCCGGCAAGCTCGTCACTCAAACTATCAGCGAACAAAAAGAGTTGGCAGTCGCGGTTCCCTTGCTTCACGAACGCGAGATCGCGGGCGTGCTGCTGATCCGTCCCGTCGCGCAACTCGACAACGACGATAAACTGCTGCTCGAAGCAGTCGCATCGCAGTTCGCTCGCAACCTGAAACGCGAAAGCTTCGCCCAGAATCCCGCCCTCGGAAAATCATTCAGTTA
>DASXXL010000752.1:0-2359 GCA_036503085.1 Pyrinomonadaceae bacterium
AACAGCAGTGCTCGTCGTGCGAAAAGATTGCCGCTTATTCTACCGGCGGCGCTTTTATCACTACGAATGACCAGACCGAACGCGTTCTATCCGGTTATGTCTCCGCGGATTTCTTTGCGGTGCTTCGCACCCCGCCGCTCAGCGGCCGCGGGATTGAAGAGGCCGACATGCCGGACGAAGCGCCATGGGTCGCCGTGATCAGTTATGCGCTGTGGCAACGCCGTTTCGGCGGCGCGGCGGTCGTGGTCGGCCGTCAGATCGTCATGACCACCCACAACACAACGATCATCGGTGTCATGCCGGCGACTTTCACCTATCCCGAAAACGTGGAGATGTGGATCCCGATTCAGCTCAACGCAGCGAAGCAAAGGCGTGAGAACCGCTACCTCAACGTGGTCGCGCGACTCAAACCAGGCGTGACGATCGCGCAAGCGCAAAGCGAGCTCGACACGATCAATCAGCGTCTCGCGCAGAATTATGTGGACACGAATACGGGTTGGGGAGTTCGTCTGCATGACCTGCGGGAGCAGCTCGTTGGCAGTTTTCGCACGGCGCTTCTGATGCTGTTCGGCGCGGTTGGTTTTGTGTTGCTGATCGCGTGTGCGAACGTCGCGAACCTGCTGCTCGCGCGCGCTGCTTACCGGCACAGAGAGATCGCCGTACGCACAGCTTTGGGCGCGAGCCGTGTGCGTATCGTGCGTCAACTCCTGACTGAGAGTGTGCTGCTGTGGGTCGTGAGTGGCGCGATCGGACTCGCCTTGAGTGTTTGGTTGATCAAGTTGCTGATTGCGATCAACCCACCTAACAGGCCACGCTTCGACGAGATCTCGCTCAACTGGCAAGTGTTTCTTTTCACTTTTGGCGTGACGCTTCTTGCCGGTCTCATCTTCGGCCTGGTGCCGGCGCTGCAAAGTTCGCGCTTCAACCTCAACGAGACTTTGAAAGAGAGTGGACGCAGCGGCGCGCCGAGCGCGACGAGAAATCGCGTCGGTGGTCTGCTGATCGTTTCGGAAGTGGCGCTGTCGTTTGTGTTGCTGGCCGGCGCGGGACTGATGATCAAGAGCTTCATGCAACTGCGCAAGATCGATCCCGGCTTCAATGCCGGCAACGTGCTCGCCCTCCGTTTGGCGTTGCCTCCCACAAAGTACAAAGAAGGCGAACCACTGGTACAGCTCTATCGGCAACTCATCGACCAGGTGAAAACGGTTCCCGGCGTGCAGAATGCCGCCGCGGTATTGAGTCTGCCTCTGAATGGCGAGACGTTCCAGGTCGGCCACTTCGCGCTGCTCGAAGGAAAACCCGAGCGCATGGAAGACGCGACCAATGCCATGTACCTCCCGGTCGCAGGTGATTACTTCAGCACGATGCAAATTCCGCTGAAACAGGGCCGTTTGTTTACGGACCATGACGATGCGCAATCGCCGAAAGTCGTGATCGTCAACGAAACGATGGCGCGGCAGCTTTGGCCCGGCGAGAATCCGATTGGACGCCGCTTAATGCAGTGGCGCGATGAAAAGTTTCTCCGTGAAGTCGTGGGTGTGGTTGGCGACACAAAGGGTGATCTCGACAAACCGGCGCCCTCGCAGATGTATGTGCCTTACGCGCAGGACGCGCACTGGCCCACTCTCTCGATCGTTGTGCGCACGAATGGCGAGCCAACTGCGCTCGCAGGGGCCGTGCGGGAAGCAATTCGCTCCGTCGATAAAGGCATCGCCACTTACAACCTGAAAACAATGAACGACGTGCTCTCGACCGCGGGAGCAACGTGGCGCGTACCGATGTTGTTGCTGACTGCGTTTGCGGGCGTCGCGATGTTGCTCGCGATGCTCGGCATCTACGGCATCACGTCTTACTACGTGACGCAACGCACGCACGAGATCGGCGTGCGTATGGCGCTCGGCGCACAGATCGCGGACGTGTTGAGGTTGGTATTGCGGCGCACGATGTTGCTCGCGGTAATGGGAATAGGGATTGGCGTTCTGGGCGCGTTCGCGGTCACTCGCTACCTGACCTCGCTGTTGTTTGGCGTGAAGCCGTTCGACGTGATCACGTTCGCGGCCGTGGCGCTGGGGCTCGTCGTTGTTGCGTTGCTGGCCGCAGTGCTGCCGGCGAGGCGTGCGACCAAAGTGGACCCGCTCGTGGCGCTCCGCTACGAGTAAGGCAATCCACAGATTACGCAGATTACCGACTAGGGAACAGATTGCCTAAAGGAAATCTGCGTAATCTGTGGATGGCTTTTGGTCACATTTCCCGCTGGTGCGGTGTTACCAATTTAATGGAAAACTTACTCAAGGACATCCGCTATGGCGTGCGCGGATTGTGGAAACGCCCCGGTTTTACTGTGGTCGCAGTGCTCACG
>DASXXL010000753.1:0-7497 GCA_036503085.1 Pyrinomonadaceae bacterium
GAGTACGCGTTGACGCTCGACTCCGCCACGTTTCTCGATAAGCGTTCGCCGGCTTACCTCGGCGGCACAGTCGAGTTTCTCTGTTCCCCGACGCTCGTCGAAGGCACGAAGCGAATGACGGAAGCCGTGCGAAAAGGCGGCACCGCGATGGAAGAGGAGGGCACGGTCAGCGAAGGAAATCCCGTGTGGGTGAAGTTTGCGCGCAGCATGGGCGCGTTGATGTTTATGCCGTCGCAACTCATTCCGAAGCTGGTCGATCCGAACGCTGATCGTAAGCTGAAGATTCTCGACATCGCCGCCGGGCATGGTCTATTTGGAATCGGGTTTGCCAAGAACAACCCGCAGGCTGAGGTCACCGCGGTCGATTGGAAGCCAGTGCTCGAGGTCGCGAAAGAGAACGCCGAGAAAGCGGGCGTTGCGGATCGCTACAATACGATCCCCGGCAGCGCTTTCGACGTTGAGTTCGGCACCGGTTACGACCTCGTGTTGCTGACGAATTTCCTGCATCACTTCGATCCGCCGACGAACGAGAAGCTTTTGCGCAAGGTTCACGACGCGCTCGCCGATGGCGGCCGCGCGGTGACGCTCGAGTTTGTGCCGAACGAGGATCGAGTCTCGCCGCCTGACTCCGCGGGTTTCAGTATGCAGATGCTGATCGGCACGCCATCGGGCGACGCTTACACATTCGCCGAGCTTGAACGCATGTTTACCAACGCCGGCTTTTCGCACAGCACGATTCATCCGCTGCCGCCGACGTTCCAGCAAGTAATCATCTCTGAGAAATAATTTGCGGGGCGAGAATCGGGCCGCTCGTCGGTTATCACGACGGGCGGCTACGCGCTCCGCGGAAAGGCTTCGATGCGCTGCTCCCTCTTGTTACTACTCTGTCTTAGTCTTCTATTCGCATTTCAAGGACAACGAAACATGACGACCGCACCCGAAACGGTCTACCTGCTGAAACCCGCGCACGTTTTCGACGGCGAATCGGCGACGCTTCACGACGACTGGGCCATCGTCGTGCGTGGCCAAAAGATCGAGGCGGTTGGATCGCCGGCAATGATCCGCGTTCCCGCCGACGCGAAGTTGATCGAATTGCCCGGACTGACACTCATGCCCGGGCTGATCGAAGCGCATTCGCACGTGATGTTGCATCCGTACAGCGAAACGCTTTGGAACGATCAAGTCGCGCACGAGTCGTTGGCTTTGCGCACGGCGCGCGCGACGAACCACTTGCGCAACACGCTCATGGCCGGCTTCACCACGATTCGCGATCTCGGCACCGAAGGCGCGGGCTACGCGGACGTTGGTCTGAAACAAGCTGTCGAACAAGGCATCATTCCCGGGCCGCGAATGCTCGTCGTCACGCGCGCAATCGTTGCGACGGGCAGTTATGGACCAAAAGGTTATGCGTCGGAATGGCGCGTGCCGCAAGGGGCGGAAGAAGCGGATGGCGTCGACAATCTGACGCGTGTGGTCCGCGATCAGATCGGACACGGCGCTGACTGGATCAAGGTCTACGCCGATTATCGTTGGGGCACGCAAGGCGCCGCGCCGACGTTTTCACTCGAGGAACTAAAACTCGCCGTCGAGACTGCCAGGAGCGCAAACGTTCCGGTCGCCGCACACGCCACGACCACCGAAGGCATGCGACGCGCGGTGCTCGCAGGCGTGGAAACGATCGAGCACGGCGACGGCGGCACGGCCGAACTGTTTCGCTTGATGAAGGAACGCGGCGTGGCGCTCTGTCCGACGCTCGCGGTCGCGGGCGCGAACACGGAAAAGAAGCGAGCGGTTTTCAAGCTGGCGTTGCAGGAAGGCGTGACGATCGCGAGCGGCAGCGACGTCGGCGTGTTTGCACACGGCGACAACGCGCGGGAGATAGAGACGATGGTCCAGTGGGGCATGCCGCTGATCGATGCGCTGCGGTCCGCGACGAGCATCGACGCGCGCGTGCTGCACATGAGCGACAAGATCGGCAGCGTCAAAGCTGGACTGTTTGCTGATTTGATCGCAGTTGAAGGCGATCCGACGAAGGACGTGGGCGCGTTGCGACGCGTGAAATTCGTGATGAAGGGCGGCCAGGTTTATAAGCAGTAAAAATCTACTGTGAGCCAACCAGCCGCGCCACTGTCTTCAACAGCTCGTCAGTCCGGAACGGCTTTCCTACAAACGCGCTAAAACCCGATTGCAGCGCGCGCACGCGGTCGCGATCCGTGTGGGCCGTCACTGCCACGCACGGAATGTGTGCCGTATTCGCATTCTCTTTGAGCCGCTGGAAAACCTCCCAGCCGTCGAGTTCCGGCATCGAGAGGTCGACCATGATCAGATCCGGCAGCGGGTCGCTGCAAGCGAGTGTCAGGCACTCCTTACCGTTCCTGGCCTCGCGCACCTCGTAATTCGCGCCCGCCAGCAGCAGGCGCAATAGTTCGCGGTTGTCGTCGTAATCCTCGGCAATGAGAATCCTGGCAGCCATCGGACGTGGGTTCCTCCACTGCTCTATCGCGGGTGCGAACAAGATACCAGACCGATCAACTCCAAACAAAAAGGGCTGCTAAAGTAAGTATTGACTCCGTCATTACCGCACGTTCATAATCATTTCGAGCCCGTGCCCCCTGCCAGGCTCTCTTTGCGCAAAGACCTTGGGTTAGTTTCCCTACCTGAAGACCTTAAGGTTCGTCACTTCAACACCACGACACGGAGGACCCAACTGTGGTCAACGGACATTTGGAAGACAGTTTGCGGCGGGAGATTGAAAGTTATCTCGACAGTCGACTCAACGCCGTCAAGCAGGAGATCGCCACGCTGCAAAGCCTGCTCAATGAATCACTCTCCAACTTTCTTGAGCGCCAGTCAGACGTGCAAGTCGAAGGCAGTTTGGTCGCTTCGATAACCGAGCACCTCCATGCCGCCCACGAACGCGGCATCGAACACGCCGCCTCCGAATCGTCGCGCGCCAAGGCATCGAGCGACATGGCGATCGTGAAGTCGGCGATCAGCGAGATCAACGAGCAGAAGTCGCAGGCCGAAATACTCAAAGCACTCGTGAACCGCGCCTCTTCGTTTGCTCCGCGCGTGGCGTTCTTTGTGATCAAAGGCGAGCAGGCCAACGGCTGGCGTGGACGTGGTTTTGAAGGAACCATCGGCGATCAGGCGATTCAGCAGATTTCTTTGCCGCTGAGCGCCGATACCGTGATTGGTAGCGCAGTGAAGTCGTTGACGACCTGGAGCGGTGACTCGGGTTCGCACGCCGAAGATCAACTTTTGGTTAATCGTCTTGGTGAAGAACCGCCGCAACGCATCATCGCGATTCCGTTGACGGTGCGCGGACGCGCCGTGGCGGTGTTGTATGCCGATTCCGCCGGACTCGATTCCGAATCGATCAATCTCGAAGCACTCGAAACGCTCGTCACAGTTGCAGGCATGGCGGTGGAGCTGTTGTCAGTTTCACGCGCTGCCGCTCCGAAACGCGCGCCCGCGGAAGAAGCAGCGCCGGCGGAAGCCGCGCCAGCCGAACCAGAGCCGCAACCCTCGTACACTCCAAGTAGCGAGTACACGCCGTCGAGCGAATACGAAGAAGCGCCGCAAGCGGCTCCTGAAGCAAGTTACTCTGAACCAACTTACTCTGCGGAACCAACCTATTCTCCCGAGCCCACGTATTCTCCCGAGCCGACCTACTCGGCCGAACCAACTTACTCCGCTGAGCCGTCGTTCTCCGGCGCGGAGACAGTTCCGACTTACGAAGCCGAATCTGCTGAAGCCGGCTCGCTGATGGACGCCCCAGTCGAAGAAGCAACCACACCCGGCGTCGAAGCACCAGAACCGTCGCATAGTTTCGGTGAAGAGACTCCGTCTTGGACCGCGACTCCAGTTGAAGCAACACCGGCTGCGCCGCCGCGACGACGTTACGGTCAGGACGCGGAATTGCCGGTGGAAGTCTCCGGTGACGAAGAGCGCCGCTTGCACCAGGATGCGCGCCGCTTTGCGCGACTGCTGATCTCGGAGATCAAGTTGTACAACGAGCAGAAGGTCGCCGAGGGAAGAATCGAGCACGATCTTTACGACCGGCTGCGCGAATACATCGATCGTTCGCGCGAGATGTATGATAAGCGCGTGCGCCCGGAAGTCGCTTCGCGTTACGACTACTTCCACGGTGAGCTTGTGAACACTTTAGCGGAAGGCGATAGTGCCAAACTTGGAGCAAATTATCCCGGCGCGACTGTGAACGCTTAGATCGGTTTTTAGTGTTTTGGCCAAGCATCGCTTACTTCTGATTTCCATCGCGATCGCATTAGTCGGCCTTGCGTCGGTGCCTTTTCTCATGAGCGCAAGCTGCCGTTCCCGGCAGCAGCTTCCAGCAGAACAGCAAGCGCTACAAACGTTGCGCAGCATGACGCGCAACGACGTGTTGCCTTCGGAAGACGCAGTCGCCGCGCTCGAAAATCAGTTTTCCAACACGAAGACTGCGGCACTAGCGCGTCTCCTCCGCGCCCGAATCAGATTCAACTCGAAAGACTTCGCGGGGGCCGCGACGCTGCTCGACACGAAACTGATCGAACAGCAGACATCGATCGCGGACCACGCACTTTTTCTGCGCGCCAACGCTCTCGAACAAGCAGGTCGCGCTGCCGAAGCTCGCGCCGTCTATCAACAACTAATCCAGACTTATCCGAGTTCGCTGCGCGCGCGTGAAGCGTCGTTGCACGTTGCGGATCTGTTGACGAAGAGTGGCGAGACAGCTGCTGTTCCGCTCTCGCTGAAGGAGCTGAACCAGCAGGATGATCCGGCTGCGTTGCTCGCCACCGCGAAAGCCTACGAGCAGACTGGTGACACGACTCGCGCGCTCGCGTCGTATCGCCGGCTCTACTTCTTCGCGCCCGAGTCTGCTGAAAGCGCCGAGGCCGCAACGGCGATCGCGAAACTCGGTTCGACCGAGTCGCCGGCGAACGTCGAAGAAGCGATGACGCGTGCGAATCGTTTGTATTCGGCGAAACGCTTCAACGACGCGCTCACCGCCTATACCGACGCTTTCGGCAAGTTTCCTGCGACGGCCACACCCGAGAACCAATTGCGCCGCGGCATCGCTGCGTACAGTCTGCGTAAAACTACTGACGCCGTTGCGTCGTTGAACAACATCCCTGCTTCCGCCGGCGAAACACGCGCTGAAGCGCTTTACTACCTGGCGCAGACTTACGCGCGGGCGAAGCAGTGGGAACAGGCGCGCGCCACCGCCGAAGAGCTGCGCAAGACGTTCCCGACGAGCAACTTCACACCGAAGGCGTTTGTCGCCGTGGGCCAGATCGCTAAAGACGCGAAGAACGACGCGGACGCTAATTATTTTCTGCGCGCGGCGGTGAACGGATTTCAGAATTCGATCGAAGTGGCCCAGGCGCAATTCGATCTCGCGTGGGACGAACACGACAAACGCAACTTCGCCGAGTCGTCGCGCATGCTCACCGAGCATCTCGCGTATTATGCCGACAAGAACACCGACAATCGCGGACGCGCCGGTTACTGGGCCGCGCGCGATTCCGAACGCGCGGGCAAGTTGGCCGAAGCGCGTGCGATCTACGAGGCCGTGCTCGGCCGTTACGATGCGAACTGGTACGGCTACCTCGCGAAGCAGCGTCTCGATGTGCTGAGTAGGACGACTCCGGCGAAAACGTTTGCGCCGGATTCGATCGTCGCGCGCGCGATCGCAAATCTTCAAACCGTGACAGTCGCACAGGAAAGCGCGGGCACTGACGCTGACACGCGCATCATCAAAGCGGACGAGCTCTCAAACGTCGGGCTCGACGACCTCGCGTTCAAAGAGTTGGCCAAAGCCGGCGAGAACGCTACGGACAGTCCCAAGGTCAATCTCGCGATCGCGAAGATCTATCGCTCAAACGACGACAACGTTCGCGCGCTCAACACGCTGCGACGCAGCTTCCCCGATTACTCGCAAATGAAACCGGAAGAGATGACGCGCGAGCAGTGGGACGTGTTCTATCCGCTCGCTTACTGGGACATCATCGTGCAGGAGTCGCGCGCGCGAAATCTCGATCCGTATCAGGTCGCCGGTTTAATTCGTCAGGAGACGATCTTCACCACGCGCGCACGGTCGTCCGCGGCGGCGTATGGCTTGATGCAGGTGATCGTGCCGACCGGAAAACTGACGGCGAAAAAATATGGCGTGAACCGCGAGATCACTGCTGAGTCTTTGTACGAGCCGCGTTTGAACATTCAACTCGGCACGGCGTACCTGCGCGATCAGATCGATAAGTTTGGGCGCATCGAGTACGTCGCGGCGGCTTACAACGCTGGTCCATTGCGGGCGACGCAGTGGATGTCATCGTTGCCGCCGGACATCGACGAGTGGGCCGAGGCGGTACCGTTCAAAGAGACGCGCGGCTACGTGCAGGGCCTGGTGCGAAACCGTTTGCAGTATTTGCGGCTCTACGACGAAAAAGGAAACTTCCGTCCGGAAGTCGGCGCCCGCGCGACCGCGTCACCCGACTCCAACCCCAACGTCCGCAAACGCCGAGTAAGTGAAGGCGGCGAGGAATGATCCGTTTTTCTATCCGTGTTTATCTGTGTGTTCTGGCGGTCACCCTTGTAGTCCACGCGCAACCAGTAGCTCTGACGATCACCACCGAACCAAACGCCATCGTCTGGATCGACGAAGTCCGTCGCGGCACGACCGACTCCAGCGGCAAACTCGCTCTGACAAAACTCTCTCTCGGCCGTCATACTGTTCGCGTCCGCGCCAACGGCTTCAAAGAAACCACCGCCGCCTTGCTACCAGGCCGGCGCACACTCGCCGTCAAACTAATCCCAACAACCGACGAAGCCGAACTAAAATTTCAACAAGCCGAAACCGCACGCGAACAAGCCCGCGACGACGGTGCGCGCAACAAAGCCGCTGACCTGTACCGCGCCGCAATCAAACTGCGCCCCGCATTTCCCGCCGCCCACGTCGGACTCGCACGCGTCCTATTCGATCTGAATCAGTTCAAAGAAGCTCACGCGGAAATCGAAGCCGCGCGCCGCACCAGACCTGCCTACGCGGAAGCCTCCGCAGTCGAAGGCCGCATCTATCGTGAAGAAGCGTTTGCTGACGACGCGATTCGTTCGTTTCGCCGCGCGATCCGCGAAGGCAACGGCTTTCAACCCGAAGCCCACGTCGGGCTCGCACGTCTCTACGAAGACCAGGGCGACTTCGCCGCCGCGATCGTCGAGTTTCGCAAAGGCTTGGACCAACTCTCCGACAGCGAACCCGTGATTTACCAGATGCTCGGCGCGGCGTATGAAAAGGTCAACAAGCCGAAGGAAGCCGTGACCGCTTACGAGAAATATCTCGAGCTCGCGCCGAACGGCAGCTACGCCGCCGCGATTCGCTCGATCATTCAGCAACTCAAGCGCGAAGCCGAAGGCGAACAGATCATCCCTTAGTACAAATCAATGCACTTACGGCGTGGGACCGCAGACGTCTCGCCTGCATTGTGTGTAGAGCGCCAC
>DASXXL010000754.1:0-1559 GCA_036503085.1 Pyrinomonadaceae bacterium
AGAATATATCGTCAATGACCGAGCTTGCTTACTACATCTACTGCATCGCCGAAAACGCCACCGCTGCGCAGTTGCCGGTTGACTCACTGCCGATGGCCCTCGAGGAGAACTCAAAACTCGAATGGATTTCCGTCAACACAGTCGCGGCGCTCGCCAGCGAGGTGCCGCGCGCGACTTACACTGAAGAAAATCTCGCGGACCACTTAACCGACGCGACGTGGACCGCTATCCGCGCGATGCGTCACGAGACCGTCGTCGAGTATGTCGCGAAGCGTGCTACCGTGATCCCACTTCGTTTCGGGACGATCTACCTTGAACGCAACAGCGTCGAGCAAATGCTGACTACACAGAGCAGTGAACTCGAATCGATCATCGAGCGACTGCGTGGACGCGAAGAGTGGGGCGTGAATGTTTTTGTCGACCGGGCGGTGTTGTTGTCGAGTATCACTTCAGTGAGTCCGGTGTTGCGCGACCTGGTCCAGCGTGCCGGGCAAGCGCCGCCGGGACAGTCGTACCTGATGCAGAAGAAGATCGAAACGCTGAAAGTTGACGAAGCACGTGCCGCAGTCAACCGGATCGTCGATCATATAGAGGAACGATTGAAAGAGCAGAGTGATGACGCGCGGCGGTTGCGAATTTTGAAAGTGGAGACGACCGAGCACGGCTAACTGAAGGCGAAGTTTGCGTTTCTGATAAACAGGACCGGGTTTGACGAGTTTCAAGATGCCGCGGAGAGATTGGCGCAAGAGCATCAGGCGGCAGGTGTTCGTTTAGAACTGACGGGACCTTGGCCCGCGTACAATTTTCTGACAGGATTACAGAGTTAACAAGCTATGCCCGACTTCGATCAAATCATCGTTGGTGAGGAGTGGGATGAGACCGATTTATCTCTTCTCGAAACACTCGATCACGTGCTCAACCGCGGCCTCGTGATCGCCGGCGAGATTACCATCTCCGTCGCCGACATCGATCTGATCTTCGTGGGCCTGAACGTGTTGGTGAGCTCGGTCGAGACTGCAAACGAAGTCATACGCAAGCGCGAAGCAGCGGAATGAAGTTATACGTTTACTGCCTGGCCGAGGGCGTCGACCGGCTGCATAAAACGCCGCGCGGTGTTTCCGGTGAGCAGGTACGAATCACACAATTTGAGGACCTGTCGGCTGTCGTGAGTGTTTGCCGCGCTGACACTTTCAAGGTCACTCGCAAGAACGCGCTGGCTCATCATGAGGTGGTGCGCAGTATCACTAAGCAAACGACACCATTGCCTGCGCGCTTCGGAACAATTGTCACAGTTCAACAGCTCTCGAATTACGTATCAACTCACCGTCAGGCTATCAAAGCCAAACTCGCGCACGTGCGTGGCGGTGTTGAGATGAATGTGAGAATGATCGGGACACTCGCCGGCGCAGACCCGCCTCAGGAAGCCGGGAACCATCTCGGACCGGGCACGGCATTCCTGCTGGAGAAGAAAAAGGAAATCCTTCGCGAGGAGGCCGGAATGGCTCAAAAAGGCCGGTTATCCGCATGGCTGCGCGAAAAGTTGGGCGATCTCGTAAAGG
>DASXXL010000755.1:0-4094 GCA_036503085.1 Pyrinomonadaceae bacterium
GACCCACGGACTCGCGTTGCCGACGTGCAGCTTTTGATCGGCGGCGTACGTGACGGCCGCCGCGGTAAATGCGCCCGCAAGCATCTTTCCTTCAAGCGCGATGTTGATGACACCGGAACGTTCGGAGAAGAGCCCGCCAAGCGCGGCGAGCACGAGCGGCGTGGCCAACCTGATAGTCGAAGCGATCAGAGAAAGTGTGAAGATGTCTCTCATTTGGTTGCACTCATCCGTCGCAGCGGTCTGATTCTGATCGCCAGCCATTTGAAGAACGACTCAGCCGCGACGAAGAGAATGATGATTCCCTGCAAGACCTGCACGATGTCTTTCGTCACGTGCTCGGAAAAACCGTCGACGTAGATCCCGCCGTGCTGCAGCATCGCAAACAACAACGCCGCGAAGATCACACCGACCGGATGATTGCGGCCGAGCAGTGCGACCGCGATGCCGGTGAAGCCATAGTTGTCGGAGAAGCCGTCGTAATAACGATAGCGATAGCCCATCACTTCGTTGATCGCGACCATGCCGGCGAGTCCGCCGGAAACAGCCATCGCCACAACGATCTGTTTGCGAATCGAGATGCCGCCGTACTCAGCAGCCGACGGATTACTGCCGGTCGCGCGAATTTCGTAACCCCACTTTGTGCGCCACAAAAACAGGTAGACCAGCAGACAACAAAGCAGCGCGAGTAGAAACGCGACGTTCAGCGGAATGCGTTCGGGAAATCCGTGAATAAACTTTCCGAGTCGCGGAATGTGCGCGCCCGCTCCGATCGGCACGGTCTCCATGATCGGATCGCCCGGAGCTTTGTAGTGATACTGCGTGAAATAACTGACGAGTGCGACCGCGATGAAGTTCAACATGATCGTGTTGATGACTTCGTGCGAGCCAAAGCGCGCTTTCAACACGCCCGGAATTGCGGCCCAGAACGCGCCGCTCAGAATCGCCGCCGCGAAGCACAGCGGAATCAGTAGCCACGACGACCATCCGGCCAAAGTGATCCCGACCCACGCAGTCGCAAACGCGGCGATGTAGAGTTGTCCTTCAGCGCCGATGTTGAATAAGCCGCAACGAAAACCGACGAGCACTGCGAGTCCGGTGAAGATCAGCGGCGTTGCTTGAAAGAGCGTGTAGCCGATGCCGTCGGGCCACGAGAGCGCCGCGCCGAGCAACAGGCGATAGGTGTCGATCGGATTATCGCCGACGATCAGGATGAGAATGCCGCCGACGATGAATGCCGCGATCACGGCAATCAGCGGGAAAAGAAGTTCACGGGCGAGTTTGGTCACTTGGTCTAATGGCCTCTCGTCATCAACAAGCCGATTTCTTCGAGCGTTGCGACTTTGGGATCCACTTCTCCGGCAATGCGTCCCTCATGAATGATCAGCAAACGGTCGGAAAGACTCGTCACCTCCTCCAGCTCAGCGGAGACGAGCAGGATCGCACAACCCTGATCGCGCAGCGCCACGAGCTGGCGATGAATAAACTCGATCGCGCCAATGTCGACGCCACGCGTCGGCTGCGAAACCAGCAGCACTTTCGGATTGACGTGATACTCGCGCCCGATGATCAGCTTTTGTTGATTGCCGCCTGACAACGCACGCGCAGGCAGAGCGGCGTTGCGCGGGCGCACGTCAAAGCCTTCGATGATCTCGGTGGCGCGTTTGCTAATCGCGTTCTCGTCGAGAAATACATCACCCGCGTAAGCAGCGATCGGCGGACGATAGTGCACGCCGAGAATCGAGTTCTCAGCGAGACTGAAGTCGAGTAACAGTCCGCGACGATGACGATCTTCAGGAATGTGTGCGATGCCGAGCTCGCGTCGCACGCGCGCGCCGAGTGAATTCAGGTTCTTGCCTTCGGCGAGAATCTGACCGGTGATGTGAGCCGGATCTACAAGACCCGCGAGCGCTTCGATCAGTTCCGTTTGACCATTACCCTCGACGCCCGCGATCCCGACGATCTCGCCGGCGCGTACCTGGAACGAAACATCATCAACACGCTTTCCGCCGGTCGCCGTAATCACAGACAAGTTGCGCACTTCCAAAGCCGTGTCACCGACATGCGGCTCGGGTTTCTCGACGCGCAGTAATACTTCGCGGCCGACCATCATGCGCGCGAGCTCCGCGGCGTTTGTGTCTTTCGTTTGCACGCGGCCGACGAGTTTGCCGTCACGCATCACCGTGACTTCGTCGGAGATAGCGAGCACTTCGGAGAGTTTGTGCGTGATGATGATGACGGTCTTGCCCTGTTCGCGCATGCGGCGCAGGATGCCGAAAAAATCTTACACTTCGAGCGGCGTGAGTACCGCCGTCGGCTCGTCGAGATTCAACAACTTCGCGTGACGATAGAGAGCTTTCAACAGTTCGACGCGCTGTTGCTGGCCCACCGAGAGATGTTCCACGGGCTCGTGCGGATTTACGGCGAGCTTGAACTCTTCGGAGAGTTGTCGAATCTGAGCCGCCGCGCTTTTGAGATCGAGTGCCGCTGAAGAGCCGGGTTCGGCCCCGAGCACGATGTTTTCCGCGACCGTCATCGTCTCGACCAGCATGAAGTGCTGGTGGACCATGCCGATGCCGAGCGCGATTGCATCGTGCGGCGACTCGATCTTGCGCACCTGGCCGTCGACGAGAATCTCACCGCTGTCGGCCGTGTAGAAGCCGTACGCGATACGCATCGCGGTGGACTTACCCGCGCCATTCTCGCCTACGATGGCATGGATCGTTCCCGGCTTTACGACGATGTTGACGTGGTCGTTAGCCAGCACATCGCCGAAGCGTTTTGTTATTTCTCTAAGCTCTAGCATTCTGCGTGTTGAGCCACAAAGAGGTACAAAGTCACAAACGAGTTAGTGACCTGCCTTGTGCTCTTTGTGCTTCTTTGTGGCCTAACTACCCATCGCGTCCGTCACTTTGATCTCTCCCGCGATGATCTTCTTCTTCGCGGCTTCCGCTTCCTGAATCGCTTCGGGAGAGATGAGGTCTTTGTTGTTGTCGTCCATTGCGTAACCCACGCCGTCTTTGTCCAAGCCAAAAACGTGCAGGCCCGGTGAGAAGCGATGGTTCACCACGTCGTTAACGATGTCGTAGACCGCGTTGTCGACCCGCTTGACCATGCTGGTGAGCACAAAGCCAGGCTTCACCATGTTCTGATTCGAATCCACGCCGATGACGAAATGCGTCGCGCGGCCATTCTGTTTTCCCTGCTGCTCGACGGCGTCAAACGCGCCGAGACCGGAGTTGCCCGCCGCCGTGAAGATCACGTCCGCGCCTTTGCCGATCTGGGCCAACGACAACTCTTTGCCTTTGCCGGGATTGTTCCACGCGCTGTCAGTCACGCCGACGTAGTTTTCGATCACGCGAATGTTCGGATTAACCGACTTCGCTCCTTCTTCATAACCTTTCGCGAAACGATGAATCAGACCGATGTCCATGCCGCCGAGAAAGCCGATCGTCCCGGTCTTTGATTCTTTCGCCGCGAGGATCCCAACCAGATAAGAACCTTCATGTTCTTTAAAGACGAGCGAGGCGACATTCGGCAGCTCGCTGACGCCGTCGATGATCGCGAAATGAATGTTCGGATAGTCTTTCGCGACGGCTTCCATGATCGGCGCCTGGGCAAAACCGACGCCGATGATCAGATCGAAGTTACGTTCGGCAAACGCACGCATCGCGGGCTCGATCGCGTTCGGCGTTCCCGGTTCGATGTCGCGCAAGACGATCGGTAGATCTTTCGCCGCGCGTTGCACTCCTTGCCACGCCGCCGCATTGAATGAGCGATCGTCCTTGCCGCCGATATCGAAGACGATGCCGACGTGGATCTTCGACGGATCCTCTTTCGCCTTCGCGGCATTACAGCCGGACAACACCAAAGCTAACGCTGCCAGCAGCACAAACAGAACCAGGATCTTGTACTTCATTCGTTGATGATTTCCTTAACCAACTTCTCGGCGTTCGCGAGCGGCTCGTCGGTGACGTGATACGCAGCCTGAATTCGTTGCGCCGCCTCGCGCGCCGCCGCCTCGTCACGGCAGTAAACGACGCCGATCGTCTCGCCGCTCTTTACCTGATCGCCTAACTTCAACTCGGACATAAAAC
>DASXXL010000756.1:0-2716 GCA_036503085.1 Pyrinomonadaceae bacterium
CGGGCTCGGTTTGGCGATCACCGAGCGCGCGGTGCGGATGCACGGCGGATCAGTTCAGGCGGTTAACTTTAGCGACGGCGGTTTCTCAGTCGAGATGCGTTTGAAGTTGTGAGCCGGCGCTGCGCCGTCTTCTGCGCGCGAGTTGCAGTTCTACAAACCTTACCACCAGGATCCAAATCAATGCGGCCGCGAAACCGGCGATAACGTCAGTGGTGTAGTGCACACCTAAATAAATCCGCGACAGACCGATCAGAAGAAACATCGTTGCAGCGGCGACCCAGACGATCGTACGCGTGCGTCTGCTCTTGATGCGGCCGGAAAGAATCGCGGCGAGCCCGGCGAAGAAACAGCAACTGGCGAGTGCATGACCGCTCGGGAAGCTGTACGTTTCCGGCGCGGTGAGATTGAAGTATGGGACCGGGCGCGGACGTTGGAAGACGAGCTTCAACGTCGTGTTCAGGGCTGAGGCGCCGATCATCGTGATCGCGAAGAGTTTTGCTTCGCGACCCCACTTGCGCAACGCGAACCACGCGACGGCCAGGATCGTCATGGCCGTGAGAAAGAGTGTCGAGCCGAGAAACGAGATGCCGCGCATAGCGGTGGTCAACGCGGGCGAGGCGAGCGTGTGAACGGCGGCGCGCGTAACGTCGTCGAAGTGTCGCGTCTCGCCTTCGAGTACTTCATCGGCGAGCCAGCCGAAGAAGACGAGCGCCGCAATCGCGGTCGCGAGTCCGAGCAGCAATGAGAAACTGATTAATTTGAGGAGCCGTTGTCTGGCAGTGGCGATCGACATGCTCCTAGCTAGTGTAATACGTTCGCCACCCAGATCATTAATTAATCCGCTTTATGCCTGTTCCTACTGCCAACCGCCACCGAGTGCTTTGTAGAGTTGCACCAGCGCGAGCAGTTCGTTGCGTTTTGTCAGCGTGAGATTGCGCTCGGCGTCGAAGAGATCGCGGTCGGCATCGAGTGCGTTCAAGAGCGTGTCGACGCCGCCTTCGTAGCGGAGGTAAGCGAGGCGTTCGCGATCGCGCAGCGTGGTCACGAGCAGTTCCTGCTGCGTGCGAATCTCTTTCACTTTGCGATACTGCACGAGCGCATCCGAGACCTCGCGAAACGAAGTCTGAATTGTTTGCTCATACTGCACCACCGCGAGTTCCTGCTCCGCGCGCGCAAACCTCACTCCTGATTTCAATCGCCCGGCCGTGAAAATCGGTTGCGTGATCTGCGGCACGAACGTCCACGCGCGACTGGGACCAACGAAGAGACTCGAAAGCTGATCGCTTTGAAAACCCAACAGCCCGGTCAAACTGATCGTCGGAAAGTAAGCCTTGCGTGCGGCGGAAACCAACGCACGTTGGGCCACGAGGTTCTGTTCGGCGGCGCGAATGTCAGGGCGGCGCGTCAGCAGCGACGAAGGCAAACCGGCCGGAACTGCCGGCAACTCCTGTTGTTGATTCAAAGCCAGCCCGCGCGTGACTGGCCCGGGATTGTCACCGAGCAAAAGACGGATCTGGTTTTCGGTCTGTTCGATCAAACGCTCCGTGTCGGGAATCGTTTGCGACGCTTGGTAGACGAGCTCTTCCGCTTGTCGCACGTCGAGCAGCGTGGCGAGGCCACCTTGCTGTCGCGCGCGAATGAGTTGCAACGATTGTTCGCGCGTAGCGAGTGTGCGCTTCGCGATGTCGAGTTCAGTATCGAGTTCGAGCAGACTGAAGTAACCGGTCGCGACGTCGCTGACGACCGTAGTCATCACGGCTTGGCGATCTTGTTCGGCGACGCGCAACTCCGCGCGCGCCGCTCTCGTTTCCGCTCGTCGACGACCAAAAATGTCTAACTCAAACGTCAGCAGGTTCAGAAAGACGCCGCCGATGCTGCGCGAGCGGCCGCTCTGGCCGGGAATGTTCAGCGCGTTTTGCGAATTGCGATTCGTCGTGAGATCGGCGCTGGCTTCAAACTGCGGAAACTGGTTCGAACGCACGAGCCCGAGATTCGCGCGCTCGGCATTGATGCGAGCGACCGCCGCGCGCAGATCGAAGTTGCGCTGGAGCGCACGGTTAACGAGATCCTGTAGCGCCGGATCTTTGAAGACTTCGAACCACTTCAGATCACCTATCGACTGATCGGTCGCCGGCGCGTTTGGATCGACGCCGCGAAACTGGTCCGGTGTTTGGACCACGGGCGTTTGCGATTGTTTGTGTGTGCTCTGCGCCTCTGCGGTGATGATTTGACCACAGAGGCACAGAGACACAGAGAAGAGTAGAAACCGCTTCATGTCTTCAGTCCCCCGGCGCCGGCTCGGCCGCAGTAGTTCCGGTGTCGTGGCGCTTTGCCCACAGCCGCATCGTGAACCGTTCGACGAGGAAGAAGGAGACGGGGATAATGAAGATGCCGATCACCGTCGCGGCCAACATGCCGACGATCACGACGGTGCCGAGAATGCGCCGCGACGCGGCCCCCGAACCCGACGCAAACCACAACGGCAAACAACCAAGAATGAACGCAAACGAAGTCATTAAAATCGGTCGCAGCCTCAAGCGCGCGCCTTCGAGCGCCGCATCGATAACGCTCCGTCCCTTCTCTAACTCAGCCTTCGCAAACTCGACGATCAGAATCGCGTTCTTCGCCGCGAGTCCAATCAACCCGATTAGTCCGATCTGCGCGTAAACGTCCAGGTCGTAATCGCGCAGCCACAACCCGAGAAACGCGCCGAAGA
>DASXXL010000757.1:0-3534 GCA_036503085.1 Pyrinomonadaceae bacterium
CGGATAGATCATTTCAGAACGTGAGAGATTATTTCGTTCTTAGTTCGACGATACTGACGCCGCCGGGAGCGATGCGCAGGTTGACGCTGTTTGCATCGGCTTTTAAGGCGGCGTCGTTGATCCACTCGTTTGCAGTTTGGATCTTCTCGCCGCGCAACGCGATCGAGACGTTGACGTAAGCGTTGCGATCGAGCTGGGCCATGCCTTGCTGTGTTTTGTAGACGCCGTTGCTGTTGAGCAGCGTCACGATCCAGCCGTTGTCACTGCGATTGATCGCGTATTCGACGTCGCCGCTAACCCGTACCGGCGTCGCATCCGCGAAAACGTGGGCGAGCATGTGGGCTGCGAACGGCGTCACGCGTTCGTCTTCACCAAGCAAATCCGGCAGCGCCGCGAACACGACACTTCCCTTGCCGACCTTGTTCACCGTCACGAGCGGATCGCCGTTCGGCGCTGCGATCAACGTCGTCGCGCCTTTCAGCTCAACTCGTTCGTAACGAAACATCTGTCCGCTCAGATCCTGCGCTGCTTCACCCGGTGACAAGCAACGCGCTGAGTCTGCTTCCGCTGTCGCGTTAGTAAGCCCTACACCAAGCAGCGCCTGCGGTGCGTTTTTGATCTGTGCGGCGTTTACAACTACAGTTCCTCCATTGCGCACGAAATCATTCAGTTTTTCATTCCACTCAACGCGGCCACCGAGCACGACCGCACGATAACCAGCAAAACTTGTCGCCTCGGTCGTCAACACATCAAAGACGTCGCCAAAAACTCCGGCAACGAACGGCTGTCGATCCGCGATCGCCGGCTCACCTTCGACGACCAAGCCCGGATAGTAAGCAACCCCAAACAACTCCCGCAGCGCGCGATCGCCGCGATCGATCTGCGACACTTCAAACGGCCATTGCGGATAATCCGTCATCTCAAACCCGTGCGCCGGGTCGAGTAGAAACGCGATCGGCGTGTACGGCGTGCCGCGATCGGGATGCTTCTCCGCGAAGCGCAAAAACTCATCGGTGATGCGCCCGAGTGGATTCAGTTGAAACGGGTTCTCGCCGGGGCCGGGTTTGAAAAACTGATCGCCGCCTTGTTCGAGATAG
The DNA here is from genome assembly GCA_036503085.1 of Pyrinomonadaceae bacterium. Lineage (GTDB taxonomy): Bacteria > Acidobacteriota > Blastocatellia > Pyrinomonadales > Pyrinomonadaceae > PSRF01. Next base: position 1,098 of record DASXXL010000757.1, read on the forward strand.
ATCGCCGACGCGCCCGACATGTAATAGAGGTAGTAACTCTTGCGATACCACGAGAGCGACGGTCCCATCGTTGGACCATAGCGCGACGCATAGAAGTAGTCCGGACCGGCGAAGTTCTGCGCTTTGGTAAAGGTCGTGGCGGAGTCACCAAAGTTTGGCGCGTGGTAGTAGAGAAAAGCGCCGCCGAACTGTCGCGCCGCGCCGCGCGTGAAAGCGATGCGCATGCCCCACATCGGCATCACCGCGGCGGTTTCGATGCCGAGCAGCTTCACGCCCCACGCGCACAAGGCGTGAGCATAGGCAGTGCTCGAGGTTGATTGCCCGGGAATCATCTTGCCCCACATCGGACCGGTTTCCACGTGAAACAACTGCTGCCACTTGCGTGCTAACGCGTTCGTGTAAAACTCGCGATGCGCGGCGAGTAGTTCACGGCGCGTCATCGACGGTGAGATCTTCAGTTCGGCCGGCGCGTGGTCCCACACGTAACCGACGCTTTCACCCGAGATCCAACCGAGAAACTGATCTTTGAACTCCCCGTTGAGCAGCGCCCAAGCGGCTTTGCCTTCGCTCTCACTCAACTGCACCGACGCGTAGTTGATCAGGATCGCAAACGGCTGTTTCGTCTCGCGCAGGTAACGCAGAAAGGGGCTGCCATCTTTGAAAAGCTCGGGAACGTCGTTGAGATAAATGACCGGAACGATTAGCTTCGACTGAAAGATCGGCACGTCGCGCGCGCCTTTGTATGTCGCCACAAACTGATCGATCGGCTCGGCGTTGAACGGATACAGCGGCCGCTCTTCTGCGGGTTTGTCGTAAAGCGACCAGAACTCTTTCGCGATGTTCCAGGGCACCAGGAAGTCGCGACCGGCGACTTTCGGACGTGCTGGGAACACGGATGAACGCGGATCAAAAGCGGGATTTAAAAGTGAGGTGAGAGGTTTGCGATCCGTAGCCCACGTACGCAGATAACGCATCCCTGCGAAATCCGGTTTCGCTCGTCCGCTGGGTTTGAAATCAAGATTGTTCGTGAGCAGAAAGCAGTCGACATGACGACGCGCTCCCGCGGGTCTTTCAATCTCAATTGACAACCGCGCCGGGCCTTTCTTCAAAGTCGCCGAAGCGCTATCCCAGGTGAACGCCCAGCCCCAGTACATACTGACTTCATCATGCGGATCGACCAGATCTTTCACGCCGAACTCGTGCCGAAAAACCTCCGCGCCGTCCTGCGCGATCGTCACCGTGAAGTTCTCAGTCTTGCCCGCCCAATCCGCGTAACGAATCCACAGCACGTACGCGCCTGAACGCGGCACTTCGAGGTCCTGATAAATCGACGCACGCGTCTCGTCGGCACTTGCCGCCGCGGAGTTCCATTCACTCTCGCCGCCCTGCGTCCACTCGGCGGAAACGCCTGGTCCATTGATGCCCCAACCCGGAGCTTTTGCGCGCGGAAGATTCAGGTAGGAGGGATTGAGCAGCGGCTCCCCGAGCTTTCCGGTCGAGAAGCCGCGCATATTTTCTGCTTCGTACCAGAGATACTCGCGAGGAGATTTAGTTTGCGGGCATACGGGAACTGCAAATAGCAGCACCCAAAAAGCAATCCACAGATTTCGCAGATTCAATCTGTGTAATCTGCGGATGGCTTTAGCCGAGCGCCTCAAGACACTCACCCAACGAGCGCTGACGGCAGGTAAACATCGGCGTGTCGCGAAGCGTGTAAGAACTGGCTTTCGTTTCTCTGAGCTCCTGGACCAGGTCGAGAAAGTCCGCCGGAAAATCGGTTTCAAACGCCACCACGAACTCCTGATCGTCGAGACCAAACGAATACGTCGTGTGCAGTTTCACCGAACGATACTTCATCCCGATGCGGATGTGCTCGTCCATCATCTCCTGCCGTTGCTCGGCGGTGCGCGAGTACCACTCGCGCGTCTTCACAAACGGATAGACGAAGAGATATTGCGATCTGCCCGGAACGATGTGTAATCGATCTTCGACGTGCTCGGGATTGTCTTTGTCGATGTACATCGAGCGCTTGGTCATCGAAAGAAACGACTGGCTCGGTTCGATGTATTTCGCCATCTCCGTCTTGTTCAAACGCGCGGTCATTTCCTGAATCGGCTCAAGCTCGTAGCCGATGCGCCAGATCATGAAATCGACGTTCGTGCGTAGACCAACGGTCGAGTAAGAATGGATCAGCAAGGATGAACGAAACTCATCGACGGTCTTGATGAACTCTTCCCGGCAGCGCTGTTGGTCCTCGTCGGAGAGCAGGCGCCATTCGGGTCGCGCCTTGTAAAAAGTGAAGTTCACAAACTGTCGGGGAAGTTTGGCCTTCTCTACTTCCAGCTCCGAGGATGCGGGTGCGAGACGAAGGGAGCCGCGAACGTTCTGTGGGTCCTTATCGCTACTCATTGTGTTACCTCTGGTTCGGAATAGATTT
>DASXXL010000758.1:0-2364 GCA_036503085.1 Pyrinomonadaceae bacterium
TCATCGGCACGACACCCGATTCGCCGTCGTTCTGGGCGCCGCTGATGGCGCGCGACTATTTCATCCAAGCCGGCGGTTGGGCGCATGAGACGTGGCTGACGGATCGCGATGCGGAGGTGTTTACAATCCTGGGCCGGCTCGCGCCGAACGCTTCCGAATCCGAGGCGCAAGCGGCCGCGCAACTCACGACCGATCGCCTGGCCCAAAAGTATCCGAGTGAGAACCGCAAGACTTCGCTCGAACTGGTACGCGCCGGAACGTTCGTCACTCTCGACGAGGATCTCTCCGCGCTGGTTTGGCCGCTCGCGATCGGCTTCGGGCTCGTGCTGCTGGTCGCGTGTGCGAACGTCGCGAATCTTTTGTTAGCTCGCGCACTCGATCGGCAGAAAGAGATCGGCGTTCGGGTCGCGCTCGGCGCGCAACGTTCGCGCGTGATCGGACAGCTCTTGACTGAGAGTATTTTGTTGGCGCTGCTCGGCGGCGCTGCGGGATTGTTAGTCGCTGTGTGGACGCTACGCGCGCTATACCCGATCGTGCTCTCGTCGGTTCCCATTCCAGAGCTGGCGGGCAGTTTTGTGCTGAATCTCTCGCCCGACTGGCGCGTTTTTATTTTCACGCTGCTCATCGCACTCGTTGCGGGCGCCGCAGCCGGGCTCGCGCCGGCGATTCAGATGTCACGGCCGGACGTCATCACGGCGTTGAAAAGCGATGGCTCGCAGGGTTACCTGAACAACTCGCGGGTCCGGAGTGGTCTGGACGTGGTCCAGATCGCGGTGTCGTTATCGCTCTTGATCGGCGCGGGATTGTTGGCGATGAACGTGCGCCGACTGCATCACGTCGATACCGGCATGAATTTGCAAAACGTGTTTTCAGTTGCGGCTGGCTTACGCGGGAGCGATCGTTCCGGCGGTGATGCTGACGTATTAAGGCAAAGGCTCGCCGAGCGTCTGCGCGAGCTACCCGATGTTGCTTCAGTCAGCGAGTGCTACAACCAGCCGTTCTCGGGAAACATGGGAAACCGCCTGGTATTGCTCCAAAACGACGAGCCAACACATCCACGCGAAGCCGGCTTCAACTTCGTTTCCGCGGAGTACTTTCAAACGCTCTCGCTTCCTATTCTCCGAGGGCGTGCGTTTACGGCAGAAGAGATTAGATCGCGTCTGCCGGTCGTCATAGTGAGTGAAACGGCGGCGAAGCAGTTCTGGCCCGAACAGGATCCGTTGGGCCAGCAACTCGCCGTAGCAGATGAACCCGATCAGCACGAGCAAACCGCGGGACGCGTGCAGTACCGGCAATATCAAGTCATCGGTGTGGCGCGCGACACGCGGAGCCGGCACTTATGGCAACAAGACGAGCGCTTCCTTTACCTTCCGCTACCGGTGGCGAAGAGTCGCTATTTACTGGTCCAGACGCGCGGTAACTCCGCGGCAACCATGTCCACTGTTCGCGGTCTTGCTATGTCGATCGATCCTGTCCTGCGCACGTCGGTAAGAGCACTGAACGATAACCTTGCGGTGCAAGCGGCTCCATTTCGTGCGCTCGCGTGGGTATCGGGTGCGCTTGGCGCATTAGCGCTCGTGCTGGCTGCGCTCGGACTCTATGGCGTGACGTCATTCATCGTCACGCGCCGAACTCGCGAAATCGGAATCCGCATGGCCCTCGGCGCGCGTCGCGGCGACGTCATCGCGTTGTTCCTGCGCAGCGGTTGGAGACTGACAGCGCTCGGCGTCGGCTTGGGCCTCGCCGGTGGAGCGGTCTTATCTCGCCTGCTCGTGTCGGTGCTGGTAGACTTGAGCGCGCTGGACCCGCTGGTCCTCGCACTCGTCTCGTTGTTCTTATTTCTGGTAGCGACGTTGGCAATCCTGGCCGCAACGCGCCGCGCGACGAAAGTCGATCCCATGGTGGCATTGCGTTACGAATGAATATGGTGAGCGCACTTCATCACGTGAACGTTACCGTTTCGCCCGAGCTCGAGCCGGCGACGAAGGAATTTTACGGCGCGGTGCTCGGACTCGAAGAGATACCGAAGCCAAAAGGCACGCGGCCGAGCGGTGCGTGGTACCAGATCGGCCCGAACCAGTTGCATCTTTCCGTCGAACGCGATCATGCGGGGTCGCTCAGCTCGCGTCACATCTGCTTCACAGTCGCCGACCTGAAAGCAACGGAAGAAAGGTTTCGCCAAGCGGGCGTCGAGATCATTTCCGATCCGCGGCCGCAGGAAGGAACCTCACGATTCTACGTGCGCGATCCGGGCGGCAACATGCTGGAGATCGCCGCCGGCTAAGTGTCTTGATCGAGATCGGTTGTTCTCTGCTCCGTACGTTTTCGCGCCGTCAACCTCAAAAAATCATTGAAAAATAACAG
>DASXXL010000759.1:0-10448 GCA_036503085.1 Pyrinomonadaceae bacterium
AATCCTGTCTTGTTTGGCACGCGATGCGCTAGGGGATTCATGACGGTTGGCCCTAAACTTACCCGGAAGTGAGAAAAGACGCATTGCGATTGATGATTGTTGACGACGAAGAAGCCGCTCGTTACGGCATGCGCCGAGCACTGACCACCCTCGGTTACAACATCACCGAAGCCGGCTCTGCTGAAGCCGCTCGCGCCCTCCTCAAACAAAACGAACCCGATCTTTTGCTGCTCGACGTAAATCTCCCCGGCCTTAGCGGCCTCGACTTCCTGCGCGAGCTGAAGAACGCAAACGGCAACGGTAATGCGCCACTCGTGATCATCGTCACGGCGCACGGCTCGGAACGTATGGCCGTCGAAGCCGTCAAAGCCGGCGCACACGATTACCTTTCAAAACCTTTTGAAGTCGACGACCTGCGCCTCGTCGTCAAGAACGCTGCCGAGACTCTGCAACTGCGCCGTGAGAATTATTCACTCCGCCGTCGCATCGAGGTCGAGCGTTCGCAACGCGGCGCACTCATCGGCAACTCCGAAGCAATGCAGCGCGTGCGCAGCATGATCGACAAGGTCGATGAAACCGACGCGACCGTGCTCGTCCGCGGCGAATCAGGCACCGGCAAAGAACTCGTCGCGCGCGAGCTGCACGAAAGAAACAGCGTGCGGCGCAACGGCTCGTTCGTCGCGGTAAACTGCGCGGCGCTCCCTTCTGAGTTGATCGAGTCAGAGTTGTTCGGCCACGAAAAAGGCGCATTTACAGGGGCGGCAGCAAGGCGGGAAGGGAAGTTTGAACAAGCGGACGGCGGCACGTTGTTCCTCGATGAAATCGGCGACATGAGCTCGAACGTCCAGGCGAAACTCCTGCGCGCGCTCGAAGAACGACGCATCGAGCGCCTCGGCGCGAACGAGTCCATACCTGTCGACGTGCGCATCGTGAGCGCAACGCATCGGCCACTCGAACAGGAAATCACAAATGGTAACTTTCGCGCGGATCTGTTCTATCGTTTGCGCGTCGTGACCGTCGACATTCCGCCGTTGCGCGAACGCCGCGAAGACATTCCGCTGCTGAGCGAAACGTTCGTACGGCTCGCGGCGGAGCGTTATGATTTGCCGGAAAGAGGACTGAGCCAAGGCACGTTGAAACGGCTGCTCGAGTACAATTGGCCCGGCAACATACGCGAGCTGCGCAACACGATCGATCGCGCGGTCATCATGGCCGAAGGCGATGAGATCACGCCGCGAGATTTACCCGATGAGATCACCGCGGGCATGCCTGTCAGCGGGATCGTTGAGGGCGAAGAGCGAGATGGTTTGCAGGTCCCGTTTACGGCCGACTTTCGCGAAGACCGGCGCGAGTTCGAGCGTCGCTACATCTCTCGCTGCCTCGAACACACGCACGGCAACGTCACGCGCGCGGCGGAAATTCTCGATATGCACCGGCAGTCGTTGCAGCACAAACTGCGTCAGCTCGGCCTCGGCAGGAGATACGTCTCAGTCGGGGGAGACGCGCCGGATAATTCCGACAGTTGATGGGTTTTATTAAATTTATGAAAGCAAAACTAGACGCCATCATTCAGCGAGACCAAGCCGAATATTTAGATCGGCTCAGCACGCAAAACGATCTTTTATTAGCCGAGATGGAAGCTTATGCGGCGGAGCATCGAGTACCGATCGCGGACCGTGAGGTCGCAATGTTTCTCGAGATCACGGCGCGCGCAAGCCGCGCGCAGAAGGTACTCGAGATCGGCATGGCCATCGGTTACTCCGTGCTCCATCTTTTACGCGGCATGGGCCAAAGCGGTCTCGTCGTCACGATCGAGCCGAGCGACGAGATGATCCAAGCGGCCACCGGTTATCTGAAGCGCGCGAACCTTTTCGACCAAGTCCGGATCGAACGCGGCAAAGCGCTCGACGTCATGCCGCGTCTCGACGAAACTTACGACCTGCTTTACATCGACGCCGTAAAAGAAGAGTACCGCCAGTATCTCGATCTCGGTTTACCTCGTCTGCGAAACGGCGGTGTAGTCGTCGTCGACAACTTGCTCTGGGGCGGACGAGTGGCCCAACCCGACAGCACAAACGACGAAGACTCGACGAAAGCGTTGCGCGAGTTCAACCCTTACTTCATCAATCACCCGCAGCTTCGCTCGGAAATTCTGTCTGTCGGCGACGGTCTGGGCTATGCAGTAAAAACTTAAGACAGGATGTCAGGATTAACAGGACTAAACCTCTCTTAGGAAAAATCCTGTAAGTCCTGTAATCCTGTCTACCATAACGTTCTTGATAAACACTTCTGTCGCGTGATAAGTTCGCGCAGAGTCCGTTGACGGAGGTTTTTATCATGGCCCGTAGCAACTGGAAGCAGCTTAGCGCGTTGGTTTTGCTCCTGGCTCTCGCCTGTGCGAGCTGGTCATGCACCGTCGCTTCGAGTAACGAGCTCTACTTCGGCAAAACGGACCCGCCCGCGCGCAACATCTTTCGCTACGTGACGGGCGATGAGCCCGAATCGCTCGATCCCGCGATAAGTAACGGCCAACCCGAAGCGCGCATCTACATGGCGCTCTACGAGGGACTCGTCGAATACGATCCGAAAACAGTCGGACCGATTCCGGCACTCGCCACGCACTGGCGCCCCAACAACGACGCTTCCGAATTTACGTTCTACCTCCGTCACAGCGGCCGCTGGTCCAACGGCGATCCGATCGACGCGAATGATTTCGTCTACAGTTTTCGCCGCGTGGTCTCGCCGCAAGTCGCTTCGCGCAATGCCTACATGGCCTATTACATCAAGTATGCGCAGGCCTACAACGAAGGCGCCGTGTTCGTACGCGATCAGAAAACGGGAAATTTTCTGCTCGCCAAAGATTTCGAAGAGAACGTTCAGGAGCCGCTCAGTTCTACTCCGGTAGACAAGACGAAGGGTGAGTACGCGCCGACCGCGGAAGATCCAAACCAACCGCCTGACACCGCGACCCACGAATCGTTTCACACGCCGCTGCGCCTGACGATACCGGGCGACGCGAAGGCGCGAACGAAACTGCTGAACGCAAACGCCAAACTGAAAGCCGCAGTCGAAGGTAAAGAACTCGTTCCGGTCAAAGCAGAAGACATCGGAGTCGAAGCGGTCGATCAATACACTTTGCGAATCTGTTTGACGTCGCCCGCGCCGTTCTTCGTCGGCATGTTGGCCCACCAGGCGTTTCGCATCGTGCCGCGCAAGGTCGTCGAGCAGTACGGCGCGCAATGGGCGCAGCCGGAACACATCGTTACCTGTGGTCCATTCAAAGTAAAAACGTGGCGGCCTTACGACAAGCTCGTGGTCGAACGCGATCCGATGTACTGGGACGCCGCCAACGTCAAGCTGGATGAGATCTACTTCTATCCGATGTCTGACAACCCGACGATCATGAATCTCTACAAGGTGGGCGAGATCGATGCCGTGTTGAATCACACGGTACCGAATGCGTGGCTGCACGTCGTCAGGGAGAAGAAGGACTACATGGACGCAGTCGAAGCCGGCATCGATTACCTGACCATCAACGTTACCAAGCCGCCGATGAACGACGTGCGCGTGCGCCGCGCCTTCAACATGTCAGTTGATAAACAAGCGTGGGCCGCGTGGCGCAAAATCGTGAAGCCGCTGACGGCGTTCACGCCCGAGAAGATTTTCCCCGGCTATACACAGCCAACAGGCGACGCTTTCAATCCGGAAGAAGCGCGCAAACTCCTAGGCGAGGCCGGTTTCCCGGTCACCAAAAACGGCGACGGCAGTTATTCCTGTCCCAAGTTTCCGAAAGAGGTTGAGTTCATTTACAACACGCAGGAATCCAACAAGGCGATGGCGGAGTGGATGCAGGCGCAGTGGAAACAGCACCTGGGCATCACCGTTACGCTGCGCAACATGGACTGGAAGACTTTTCTCGTCGCCAGAGCCAAGCTCGATTACAACGGGTTCGCCCGCTCCGCGTGGGGCGCCGACTACATGGACCCGTTCACGTTCCTGAGTTTGTTCTATACCGGCGGCGACAGCGGCACTGGCTGGCAGGATCCGAAATATGTCGCCCTGCTCGACGAAGCCAATCGCTCGCTCGATCCGCACAAGCGTTATGAGTTGCTCGCGCAGGCTGAGGCATACATGCTCAAGGCGCAGCCGGTTATTCCGCTCGATACGTCTTCCGTCAACTGGGTGAAGAAACCGTATGTGAAAGGGATGTATCCGAACGCGGGCTCGCTATTCGCGTGGAAGTATGTCTACATCGAACGCGACCCAGCCAAGTGGGACTTGGGCACGCCAAGTTTGGCCGAGTAGCAAAACGTCTAAATGGTTCGCTTCATAATCAGACGCCTTCTGGTCACGATCCCAACGATTCTGGTCGTGATCACGATTACCTGGACCTTGATCAAACTCGCTCCCGGAAATTTCTATTCCGGCGAGAAGCGACTACCGCCAGCCATCGAAAAGAACATCCGCGAAAAGTACGGCCTCGATAAGCCGTGGTATCAGCAATACGGCAAAACGATGTGGGCCATCATTCGCCACTTCGACTTCGGCACGTCGTTGAGATTCGAAGGGCAGTCGGTTAACACGATTATCTGGCGCTCGCTGCCTGTTTCCGCTGCTGTTGGCATTCTGGCTTACATCCTCGCACTCGTCATCGGAATTGCGGTGGGCTCGATCGCTGCGCTCAAACAGAATTCCCGCTGGGACTACGCGTCGATGGCGCTCGCGATGCTCGGCATTTCCGTGCCCAATTTCGTGCTCGGTCCGATTCTCGTGCTCGTGTTTTCGCTGAGTCTCTACTGGTTGCCGCCTTCGCGTTGGGGTGGTTTTCCGAGCCGGAATTTGATCCTGCCGGTGATTACGTTGTCGGCGATCTACATGGCCTACATCGCGCGGCTCACGCGCGCCGGCATGTTGGAAGTGCTGCGCTCCGACTATATTCGCACCGCGCGCGCCAAGGGGCTCAGCGAAAAGGACGTGCTGATCCGTCATGCATTGCGCGGCGGCTTGATGCCGGTCGTTTCTTACACCGGACCGGCGCTCGCGTTTCTGTTGACGGGAACAGTGGTGGTCGAGCGCATTTTCGCGCTGCCGGGTTTGGGAAACTACTTCATTCAGGCATCGCTCAATCGCGACGAGCCGCTGATCATCGGGATTGTCGCGTTCATCTCAATCACTTTGTTGCTCATGAACATGCTGGTCGATATTGCCTACGCTTTTCTCGATCCGCGCGTGAGATACCAATAGCGAAATGGTCGAGCCGGAAATAAAGATCGGGCCGGAAGAGGCCGTTGCGGAAGACACGCACGTGGACGCAGGCGAGTTTGTCCACGGCACGTCGCTCTGGCGCGACGCGTGGCGCCGGTTACTCAAGAACAAGCTGGCTGTCTTTGGTCTAATCGTCGTGATTCTGATCACGATCGCTTCGATCATCGGCCCACTGCTAATCAAAAAGATCTTCGGCTTCACGCCTGATTACATTCCCAGCGACAATCAACAGCTCGTCAGATCGTTTCCGCCGTTCACCGGCCCAAACGGCGAGTTCACGTGGACGCATCCGATGGGCACCGACAACGCCGGACGCGATCAGCTCGCGCGTGTGTTGCAAGGCGGTCAGATTTCTTTGTTCGTCGGGATCATCGCGACGCTTGTCTCGCTCGTCATCGGCGTGAGCTACGGCGCGATTGCGGGTTATGTCGGCGGCCGGATCGACAACCTCATGATGCGCATCGTCGACGTTCTTTACTCGCTGCCATACATCATCGTGGTGATCGTGTTGCTCGCGATGTTTCGCAGTCAGACGCCGCGCGGACAGTTGACGCTGCTGTTCATCGCGCTCGGTTCGGTGTCGTGGTTGACGATGGCGCGCATCGTGCGCGGGCAAGTGCTGTCGTTAAAGAACCAGGAGTTTGTGATGGCGGCGCGGGCGACGGGCGTGTCGGCGCCGCGCATTATCTTTCGCCATCTCGTGCCGAACACGTTGGGACCGGTAATCGTCTACGCCACACTAACGATTCCGCAGATCATGTTGAGCGAAGCATTTCTTTCGTTTCTCGGTCTCGGCGTGCAGGCGCCACTCGCATCGTGGGGCAGTCTCGCGGCGGATGGCGTGCAGAATATCGCGATCTTTCCGTGGCAGTTGATCTTTCCCGGCGTGACGATGGCATTGACTCTGTTTTCTCTAAATTTCCTGGGTGACGGTTTGCGAGATGCGCTTGACCCGCAGATGAGGACCACTTGAGCCTGCTCGAGGTAAAGAATCTCCGCACTTACTTCAACACTGATGACGGCCTCGTGAAGGCCGTGGACGGCATTTCGTTTCAACTCGAACCTGGCGAGACTCTCGGCATCGTTGGTGAATCGGGCTCGGGTAAGTCAGTCACTAATCTTTCGATCCTTCGTCTTATTCCGGAACCACCGGGAAGAATCGCCGGCGGCGAAGTCCTCTTCAAAGGAGAAGACATTCTGTCGCTGCCGTCGGAAGCCGTGCGCAAGATCCGTGGCCGTCGCATCGCGATGATCTTTCAGGACCCGATGACCTCACTCAATCCGTTCATGAAGATCTCGAAGCAACTGATGGAGATGACCGAACTCCATCTCGGTCACACCAAAGCGCAGGCTTACGAGCACGCCATCCGCATGTTGGAAACTGTCGGTATTCCCGATGCGCGCGCGCGGGCCAACAGTTATCCGCACGAGTTTTCCGGCGGCATGCGCCAGCGCGTGATGATCGCGATGGCGCTTTCGTGCGAACCCGAACTGCTCATCGCGGACGAACCAACGACCGCGCTCGACGTCACCATCCAGGCGCAGATCCTCGAGCTGATCAAGAAACTGAAACAGGAAACCGGAACGAGCGTCATTCTGATCACGCACGATCTCGGCGTCGTGGCAGGCATGACCGATCACGTGATCGTCATGTACGCCGGCAAGATCTTCGAGCAGGCACGGACGAAAGAACTGTTCTCATCGCCCGGAAACCCATATACAAAAGGCCTGTTGCGCTCTGTCCCAGATCCGACCGCGGAACAAGGCAAGCTGTATCAGATTCCCGGACTGCCGCCGGACGTGGCCCATCTGAAACCGGGTTGTCCGTTCGCCGATCGTTGCGAACGGGCGGAAGAAATCTGCCGGCGCGAGTTTCCACCGTTTGTCGAGTTAACACCCGATCATCATTCGCTCTGCCATTTCGCCAATGAAGTCTATGCTGAGTCAGTCAACGCCAAACGCACCTGAAACGATCGTCGCTATTCGCGATCTCAAGGTGCACTTCAATCTCGGCCACAATCGCGTGGTCAAAGCCGTCGACGGCGTCACGCTCGATATCCTCGCGGGCGAAACGCTCGGACTCGTCGGCGAATCAGGCTGCGGCAAGTCGACGCTCGGCCGCGCCGTGTTGCGACTCACCGAACCGACGAGCGGACAAGTTCTTTATCGAAACCAGGACCTGGCCCATCTCTCGAGTAAACAACTGCGCGAACAGCGCCGTCACCTGCAAATCATTTTTCAGGATCCGTACGCGTCGTTGAATCCGCGCATGACGGTGGGCCAGATCGTCGGCGAACCGTTGGAGACGTTTCGGCTCGCACGCGGCAGGGAAGCGGAGCAACGCGTGCAGGAGTTACTCGAAACCGTGGGCCTCAGCAAACGCTTCATCAAACGTTATCCACACGAGTTCTCGGGCGGACAACGACAGCGCATCGGCATCGCGCGCGCACTCGCCGTCGATCCCGATTTCATCGTGGCCGACGAACCGATCTCCGCGCTCGACGTTTCGATTCAGGCGCAGATCATGAACCTGCTTGAGAAGTTGCGGCGCGAGAAGAATCTCACTTATCTTTTTATCTCACACGACCTGCGGGCAATCAGACACGTTTCGGATCGCGTGGCGGTGATGTATCTCGGCAGGCTCGTTGAGATTGCCGACGCCAAAACGATCTACGTCGAGCCATTGATGCCTTACACGAAGGCACTCATCTCGGCGGTGCCGGTGCCAGACCCGGAGGTCGAAGCGACGCGACAACGCATTGTGCTGGAAGGCGACGTGCCCTCGCCCATCAAGCCGCCATCGGGTTGTCCTTTTCACACGCGCTGTCCGTATGCGATTGATGTTTGCAAGGAGGTGGTTCCTCAACTGGTTGAGATCAAGCCGGCGCATCACGCGGCTTGCATCAGGATCAGCCCGGCCATGCCCCACATCGAGGACGTTCCGCCCGGCGCCGCTCCCGGCCTCGATTAGGGTTGACCGCGCTTTAGTGGCACTATCTCACTGATTGCTGTTGAAATCCCCTCTGTATTGACTGTTTAGCACTAAGGTAATCCTCGTGTGCGGATGAGGGACAGCGATATGCTTGTGCCCGGACGCTGATGGTTAAGAAGTCCCCCATTGCCCCGAATACTCAGGAACACCGCGAAGATGCGCCTCCCGCGTGGCCGGAGGTGCAGGACGGGCTCGCGGCTGCCTCGGGTCTCGCGCTCCTGCTGGTTGACGGACATCAACCGCCCGCTCTTGTCGTTTCCAATAACAACTCGATCTGCCATGCGTTCCAGAGCTCGCCGGAGCATGTGAAACTCTGCGACCCGTATTGCGGCGTCGCACACGCGGAAGCGATCAAGGCCGGCGGCACTGTCGAATATAAATATAAATGCCATGCCGGGTTGAACTGCTTTGCGATACCGGTCGAGATCGGCGGCGGTAAACGAAAGCTCGCGGTCATCGGTGGGCGTGCGTTTACGAAGAGTGTTGATTACCGGCAACTAATCGAACGTTTTCGCAGCGGTGATCTGCAGAGTCTTGCTTCAGATGAGACGTTTGCAAACGTGATCTTTGCCGAAACGCAGCGGCTCGACGAGCTTGCTGAACGCGTCGAACGGACAACGGATCGTTTTCACGCGGCGTCGTCGAATGGATCTGCGAAGGTCGCGAAAACAAAAGTTCAGCCGGAGGTTGAAGCTTCGACGACGACGGCCGTTTCGGTCGTTAAGCCTGATCTCGAACAGGAAGTTCGCCGCTTGCGTGGTGAGCTTGAACAGCGCTCGCGTCTCACGAACTCACTCCAGCACTTTCTCGAACGCATCAGCGGTGACGAACCAGCGAAGACTTACAACGCGATCGTCAGCAATTCGAAAGAGTTGTTGCAATCAGAACGCGCGTCGCTGCTCGTACTCAAAGAGAGCTCCAACGAGTTGGTCATAAAAGCGGCCAGCGGTCTCGCCACCGATCCCACGAAGGTTGGGCCAATCCGTGTCGGCGAAGGCGTATCGGGCCACGTCATCGACAGCGGACAACCGATCGTCGCAAGAGACCTGCGGCTCGAAGGCCACAAACCTGCGCCGCCTGAACGCCGCTACAAAACAAATTCCTTTATCAGTTATCCGATCACGATCGGCGGCCGCAAAGTCGGAGTTTTGAATGTTACGGATAAATCCGGTGGCCGCGCGTTCGACGAGGTCGATCTCGGACTGCTCGAGATCATTGGACCACAAGTCGCGCTCGCGCTCGAACGAGCCGGATGGCAGGAGCGCGCGACTGAGTTTCAACTGATGTCGATCACCGATCCGCTCACGGCGCTGCCGAACCGGCGCTATCTCGAAGAGCGACTCATGGAAGAGTTGAACCGCTCGAAGCGCTACGACTTCCCGATGAGTTTCCTGATGATCGACATCGACGACTTCAAGGCTTACAACGACAAGAACGGTCACCAGGCCGGTGATCTCGCGCTGCAGATCACGGCGCATTGTTTGAAAGGCGGCCTGCGTTCCGCGGACGTTGCGTCGCGTTACGGTGGCGAAGAATTCTGCATTCTCTTGCCGCAAACAGGAATGTCTGAGGCCGGCTCGATCGCGGATCGCATTCGCCAGCGCGTGAGCACGACGCACTTTCCGCACGGCAAGACACAGCCGCTGGGCCGCGTGACGGTGAGCATCGGCGTTTCGACGTTTACTCCGCTCGTAAACACTTCGGAAAACATAATCGCCGCCGCGGATCGCGCGCTTTACCAGGCGAAGAACCAGGGCAAGGACCGCGTCGTCTTCTACGGCGAAGAGGGCCTGCAAAACCAGCAGTCATGATGAACCGGGGCAGTTCCAGCGAGAACTTTCGGCGCGTGCTCGGGCGCGTGACGCCACCCGACTTTGTCGGCCGCATTTCAGAGCTGGACCGCATCATGGCCCACGCTGCGCCCGCGAATGCCGGACGCGGTTTGTTATTGCTGATGGAACCGTCCGCCGGTGTTTCCGAATTGCTGCGCCAGGCTTACGACCGCATCTTCAATCAACGTAGCGATGTCATTCCGATCTACTTCGCGTTCACGCGCAATGAAACGACTGCGGTGAGCGCGTCGATCGAGTTTCTCAACACATTTCTCCAGCAGTACATCGCTTACCGCCGCGACGAACCGTTCGTCTCGCACGCCACGCTGACGTTACAGGAGCTGCTCGAACTCGCGCTG
>DASXXL010000760.1:0-1701 GCA_036503085.1 Pyrinomonadaceae bacterium
ACAACACCGGTAAGACTGTGATTCGCGGCGGCTACGGTATCTACTACGATCAGGCGCTGGTCGGAATCGTCGAGCAGAACTCGTTCACGACGCCGCCTTTCAACAATTCGAATAGCCCGACGGGAACCGTGGCGTCGCCGATCCTTTTCGGCAATCCGACCCCGGCGTCGCCAGCGACTCGCGGCAACCTCGGAGGCGTCAACGCCACCACGGATCCGTGGGTCACGCCGATGATCCAGCAGTGGGCCGTGAGTTGGCAGCAGGAAGTCTTCCGCAATGCGTTGTTTGAGATTGGCTACTCGGGTTCGGCGGGCAATCACCTGATTCGTCCGGTGGACATCAACGCGCCGACGCCGGCCGAGATCATTGCGGCGTCGAAGGGCGTCGCTGGTTGCGACACGGCGCTGAGTGCTTCAAACAATCCGAATAACTGCATCAACCTCGCGCGGCCGTTCCGTGGTTTCGGCGCGATCACTGACCGTCAAACGAGCGCGACGTCTCGTTATCATGGACTCTTGACTTCGTTCCGCTTGCGCCCGACGCGCGGCATCACCGCGCAGCTTGCGTACACGTGGTCCAAGTCTTTGACTGACGCCACGAACGATCGCGACGCGATCGACGTGCCGCAGATTCGCACCAACTTCCATCTCGAGCGCGCGGTGTCGCGTTTGGATCGTCCGCACGTTTTCGTAGCGAGTTATGTCTACGAAATTCCGACGTTCCATTCGGGCTTTGCGGCGAACGGTGTCGGCAGGATGCTTTTGAGTGGTTGGGAGATCGCGGGCATCACGACCGCGCAGAGTGGTCTCGCTTTGAACCGCGTGGTCCAAGGCTCGACGACGGTGCCGGCGCGTGGTAGTCGTCCGGACATCGTCAGCGATCCGCTGGACAACATTCCGCAGAATCCGACCGGCGGTATTCCGTACGCGTTCAATCCGTTTGCGTTCCGCACGACGTTGTCCGGCCAGATTGGCAACTCGCCGCGGTCGCCGTTCCGCTTCCCGAGCCAGTTCTACACGGACGTGAATCTGACGAAGAACTTCAACTTCACCGAGCGTTACAAGTTGCAGTTCCGCGCGGAGTTCTACAACGTGTTCAACCACACGATGTTCAACGACGTGTTCCAGACGATTCCGGATCGGCTGCCCACAGACCCGGCTTTCAACAGCATTTCGAACCTCGCTGCGATCAGCCAGTTTGGGCAATTCTTCGCGACGCGCGATCCGCGGCAGATTCAATTGGGGTTGAAGTTTTATTTCTAGGCTTGAGTTGAGGACTTAGCAGAAGGGCACAAGAGCTTTACGGTTCTTGTGCCCTTTGTCTGTTCTTGTCAATTCTTGTAATCCTGTCTAAGGCTGGCTTACTGCGCGTTCGAGGCGTTTGCGTTCCTCGATGCTGAGTCGTTTCGCAGTCTCGAACGCCTTGCGTGCTTCTTCGAGGCGACCGGCGCTTTTGTAAGCGCGCCCGAGAAGGGCAAAGGCGTTGGGCCAGGTCGGATCCAACGCAACTGCGCGTTCGAGTAACGCGATCGCCTCATCTACCGAACCTCGTTTGAACCGTGCTTGCGCCAATGTTTCGATGGCCGGCCGGAAAGTCGGATCCGCTGCCACGACTTTACTGAGCTCACTCACCGCTTCGTCGAGCTTGCCGCGGTCGTAATAGATCTTTCCGGCCTCATATCGCGCCAGCAGCATGTCGGGA
>DASXXL010000761.1:0-6926 GCA_036503085.1 Pyrinomonadaceae bacterium
CGATGGCCGTGAGAAAAGCGCCGATAGCGCTGGTGTTCGTTTCGGTTCGTTCGCGGAGGTTTGAGCCACAGCGATTACAGTAGCTCAAGCCCTGCACGAGCTGGGTGCCGCAGTTTGCGCAATACATATTGAGTTCCTTCCGCTACGTTATTTCATCGAGGATGATAAGTGAACCAGAAGTAGACGGCCTGACCCACACCGATAAAGAAACCGATTATTGCGCCAAAAAGTTCAATTGTTTTTAGGTGGTGCTGCGCGACCGAGAGCACGAGCGCTTCGAGTTTCTCGATAGGATAGTCGGAAACCTTTTTACGCACGAGGCCGCCGACGTCGAATTCGGCGATCGCGACCGGCAAACGTTCGCGGGCGGCGAGCGTGATGCGTTCGACGAGCGCCGAGCTCGCGCGCTGCATCGCGTTTTGCGAAACGTGATCGCCGAGCCGGCCGATCGGTGCGATAAGGAGACGTTCGACCTGGGCTGTAAGAATTGCGTTGATAGTACGCGCGGTTTGGTCGTGCGCGAGAAGATTCAGCAAACCGCGCGTTAGGAACCTTTTCGTTTGATCAATTGATCTGCCGTCGAGTTGCTGCAAAACCGAACCGATCGTTTGCGGAAACAAACGATCGACCGCGTCAGAAAACTGAGTAGACAGCGACGTGAACAAGACCTCGCTTCGCAAAATCTCGATGAGTCGCGTGGCGACTTTTTCCTGCAGTTCCTGAAATTTGATCGAATCAATCTGGCCGATGAGCTCGTCGAGCGGACGCGCCATGACGTTATCGATGGTGGCATTCAGAAACGTTTCCGCTTCCTGTTCGAACGCTTCGCCGCGCAGATAATCTTCGACGCGCTTCGGCAGTGTCTTGTTCACGAGATCGTCCACTTCGCGATGAATACGTTCGCGCGAGATGAAGATCTTTTTGAAGAGCGAGAGCTGTTCGTAGTAATCGTCAACTTCGTGCTTGATCAGCGCGCCAATCTGTTTGCGCGTGCTTTGGCTCGTCGCGATGTCGGCGAGGTGATGAACGATTGGCGGCACTTGCTGATCGATGCGTTCCTTGATGAAGGAGATTGTTTCGGGCGTGAACGTTTCGGCTAGGGTCGCGCTGCTGTGGGCCAGATCGTCGAGTCGACCGGAAACGAAGTCGCGCACCGTTTGTTCGAAGCCTTCAGTGCCGATCAAACGTTGCAAGCGTTCCTCGGCAAAGTCACGCGCCTTATCGACCGAGTGCGGACTAACCACGTCGCCGACGCGACGTTGGGCCAGCTCATCGACCTGCTTATCGACGAACCGCTCGATCGCTTCGGCAGTCTCTTCGCTCTTGAGCATGTCGGTGATGTACTCGGCGAGTCGATATTGCAAAGCAGAGATCGTGTCGAGCACCGGCGCGCGCGCCTGCGATGGCAGAGCGTCGATGAACGACGGATAGACGCGTCCGAGCAGGTCCTCCGTGTATGAGCCGACAAAGTCTTCGACTCTGTCCTGGAAGAAACTTGTTTCAAACAGCGCGTCGAAAACCGTTTGCTGCGAGACGAGCTCATTGCCGACCGCATTGCCGATTGACTGCGCCAGCTTCTCGCGATGTCGCGGGATCATGCCCTGCGGCCAGATCGTGAGGCCAAACAATTTCACGGAGTGGTACGGATGAAACAGCATCCAGATCGCCAGCCACGCTGCGCCGAAGCCGTGAATGGTTGCAACGACGATGATGCCGACCGCGACCAGGATTTTGAACGTTAGCGGATCGATGGTCCCCTCGGAGCGATTTATTTTGTGGTGGGGGTCTCGACGGGATAACCGGCATTGATCCAGGCGCCGGTGCCGCCCGAAACATTCAACAGGTTCGTGAAGCCAAACTTCTCCAACAAACTCGCCGCCGCGCTCGAGCGATAGCCACCGGCGCAAATGACCGCCGTCGGTTTGTTTTTCTCGAACGGCAATTCCGCCCCGACGCGGCCGAGTGTTGCGAGCGGCGCATTGAGCGCGCGCGGTACGTGACCATTGCCGTATTCGGCCGGACGACGTACGTCGACAATTTGCAGATCTTTACTGGTGGCAAGCTTTTCTTTCAACTCGTTGACGCTGAGTTGCGGAATTGAATCGACGGGCAGACCGGCATCGCGCCAGTTTTCTACACCGCCTTCGAGATAGCCTTTCACGTTTTCGATGCCGACGCGCGCCAGACGCACGACGGATTCGTCAACCTGCGCCGCCGTATCAGCGATGAGTACGATCGCGGCGTTCAAGGGAATAAGACTGCCGGCCCAAATGGCAAACTGTCCGCCGAGCCCGATGTTTACCGAACCCGGTACGTGACCCGCGCCGAAGTCAGCTGCAGACCGCACGTCGAGCAACACGTGACCTTGTTCGTGCAACTGCGAAACTTCCTGCGGCGACAACGCCGCAGGCGGCGACAATTCCGACAAGCCACGCGCGCCCGAACGATTGATCTCCGCGTCACGCGGGAAGTACGCGGGCGCTTCCGGCAAATCCGCGGTCATCATCGAAACAAACTGTTCCTTCGTCATCGGCTGCAACGCGTAATTAAACTTGCGCTGCTCGCCGATCGTGGACCACGTTTCCTTCGACATGTTCTTGCCGCACATCGAACCCGCGCCGTGCGCCGGATAAACCTCGACCGCGTCCGCCAGCTTCATGATCTTGCCGTGCAGGCTCTCATACATCATCTCGGCCATCATCTGCGGCGTGTAACCTTTGCCACCGGCGAGATCGGGCCGGCCCACGTCGCCGATGAACAGCGTGTCGCCCGTAAGAATTTTTTGCGGTTGAGCGGAGGCTTCGGTGTCGGTGACGAGCACGCAGATTCCTTCGGGCGTGTGACCGGGAGTTTCCATGAACCGCAGAATCACTTTGCCGAGTTTTATCTCCTCGCCGTCGCGAACGGGACGATGTGCGAAAGCGGCGTTGGCTTTTTCGCCGAAGACGATCTGCGCGCCGGTGCGTGCGGCGAGCTCCTGGTGACCGCTGACAAAGTCGGCGTGCAGGTGCGTTTCGATGACGTACTTAATACTGAGTCCGTGTGTTTCGGCTTCAGCGATGTATTCGTCGACGTCGCGTTGCGGATCGACGACCGCGGCTTCGCCGTCCGAGCCGATCAGATACGACGCGTGGGCCAGGCAGCCGAGATAGAACTGTTTGAAGTACATAAACAGACTCGCTTTTCCCTGGGACCGCAGGCGTCCCGCCTGCAGTTTTCGAGAGCGCTCGATGCGCCACCGTGCAGGCGGGACGCCTGCGGTCCCAGGGGCTAGGGCAGCTTATAAAAGTCGCGCGCGGGTTTCAACGGTCGAAGCATCCAGTAAGGCCGGCGGGTCCGGTCAGGCGAAAACTTATCCGCGGATCGCGTCATCGCCAGCCATCTCCGGTAAACCTCGCGCGACTTCTCCGTGTCGACAAAGATGTCGCCCGGCTGGTCGCCTGCGTCTGCCGCGCGCACGCGCACCGCTTGGTGCCAGCAGTGCATGCCCGAGATCGGATCCGGATGGACCGGAAATGTCATGTTCTGATGAACGCCCGCGTCTTTCCACCAGATGCGCAACGTGTCTGCGTCCTTTGATTCGTAGGGCGCTACGCCTTTCTCGCGTTTCAAACTCCACTTCGTCCCGTTTTGTTCGAGCTTGACCGTCGCCATCAACTGGCGTTGGCCTTCATCGTCGTTCAACTTCCAGCGGCCCATGTGATGACTGCACGCAACGATGCCGGGTTTGATTCCTTCCGTGACCCACGTCGGCACGACGTAATAACCGATCTCGGTTTCGACGCGCACGAGATCGCCGGTACGAACGCCGAGTTTGTTCGCGTGGCTCGGGTGAATCCAAAGCGGATTCGTGTGCGCGATCTCGTCGAGCCATTTCGAGTTTGCGCTGCGCGTGTGAATCTGCACGGGCAAGCGGAAGGTCGAGATCAGAATCGTTTCATCGGGCGCGAGATTGTCCGGGTGAACGTGGCTTTTGAAATACGTGGGAATCGCCAGCTCTGGCCAACCCCAGTTGGCCAGAGTGGATGAGTAGAACTCGAGTTTGCCGCTCGGCGTGGGAAAGCCGCGTTTGATTTGTCCGTTGATGTTCACGCCGACGAGGCGGCGGCCTTCGTTATCGCCGTCGGGCAGCGGCAACGGCACGATGTTTGGACCAGCGGGTTTCGGCGCGCGCGTGAAGATGCGGCCGAAGTTATCTTCACTCAGATCGTCGAGTTCGTCTGCGGCGACGAGTTGGTCGTAGACCTTGCCGATCTTTTCTTTCACTTCAAACGCGCCGTAGCGGCGCATGAATTCGAGCGGCGTCAGGTTTTCTGCGGCGGCGCGTTCGGGCAGACCGGGAACGGAATGATCGAAGATCCATTCGTAGTATTCGTCGACACTGAGACGTGTGCCGGGGTTCTTTTTTGACTCGGCGTATTGCCGGATGCCGAGTGATCCGTCTGGGTCGATGCGCCAGGTTAATTCGAGCCAGAATTCGTTCTCTTCCCAGACTTCGCCGGGATTCACGTCGCGCGTGTCGTTGATGGTTTCGCCGTTACGCTGGCGCGCGGCTTTCATCACGGGCTGGCGAAAGCCGAGCCACTGCGAATCGTGTGTTTCGTATGAGGCGAGATCGTGGCGTTCGGAGCCGACGCCCATCGGCAGCACGTAATCCGCGTAGTAAGCGGTTTCGTTCCAGGTCGGTGTGAGTGCGACGTAACAGCCGACGAGATCCGGATCGGTCAACATCTCGATCCACGAGAAACCGTCGGGGTTGGTCCAGACGGGGTTGTAGACGCGCGTGAAGTAGACGTCGAGTTTGGCGCGGCCGTCTTTGACGAAATGCGGCAGCAGGAACGACATCTCGTTCATCGAAAGCGGATACTCGCGCGGCCACGTGATTTCGTTCCACATCTTCGGGTGCGGTGGCGTGTAGATCGGCTTCGGAACGAATTTGTTCCAGGCATTTGGATACACGCCGCCTTCGGTAGCGACTGCGCCGAGGAGTGCGTTCAGCATGAAGAGCGCGCGCGCCACGGACCAGCCGCCGCTCACACCCGACGCGGCGCTGCGCCAGTTATGACTTGAGAACCTCGTACCCGCTGTCGCGACAAGCTCGGCGATCTCTTTGATTACCTTCGCCTCAACACCCGACTCCGCCGCGGCGAAGTCGAACGGGTACTGCGCGTAGATCTCTTTGATCTTGTTTTCGAAATCCGCAAAATCCCCGTCTACAAACTCTCTCCAGTTCCACCATTTCTCAACGAAGTCCTTGTTGTAAAGATCGTTTTGGATCAGGTAGTTCGCGATAGCGAGCACGATCGCCGTTTCCGAACCAGGATATGGCGACACCCAATAATCAGCGTGCGTCGCCGTGTGCGAAAGCCTCGTGTCAAACACGATCAATTTCGCGCCGTTGGCTTTCGCGTCGATCACACGCTGCGCGTGCGGGTTGAAATAATGTCCCGACTCGAGATGCGCGCTGATCAGCAGAATCACTTTCGCGTTTGCGTGATCTGGACTGGGCCGATCGAGCCCCATCCAGAGTTGATAACCTTCGCGACTGCCTGACGAACAGATGTTTGTATGCGAGTTGTGACCGTCGATACCCCACGCAGCGAGAATGCGTTCGGTGAAACCGTCTTCGCCCGGACGCCCGACGTGATACATGATCTCCTCGCGACGGTTTTCGACGATGGCGTTGCGGATGCGTTTGGCTAATGTGTCGAGCGCTTCATCCCAGGTGGTGCGTTCCCATTTCCCTTCACCGCGTTTGCCGGCGCGTTTGAGTGGATAGAGGATGCGATCGGGATCGGTTACCTGGTTGAGCGTTGCCGGACCCTTGGCGCAATTTCTTCCGCGCGAACCCGGATGCTCGGGGTTCCCCTCAAACTTCTGCACCTCGCCGGTGACCTTATCGATATAAGCGAGCAGCCCGCACGCCGACTCACAGTTGAAGCACGTCGTCGGCACCAGCGAATAATGCCTCTCGACCCTCTTGGGCCACGCCCTCGAATCCAACTCCGTCCAATCCCCCCACCTCTCCTTTGGCGGAAACGCCGCGAGCCTCCCGCGGCTCGGCCCCGGGTAGAAGGTCCGATCGTTATGGTCCTCAGTGCTCATTTCGAACTGAACTCAACTTCGATATTTCCAATACTCGGGTTTACGACGATGATGCGGCACCGCCAAAATACGAATGTGGTCTGGCTTTCTGCGGTAGATAATTGCGTAGGGAAAGTCGCTCAACTCGCAACGCCGCACTGTTCCAGACAGCCGTTGCCACCCTTCTGGAAACTTGCGGATCCGCGCCACTGTCATAAGCAGATCTCGGCGGAACTTTTCTCCGAGTTCCTGAAGGATACTGTGGTAGTAATTCTGTATCTCTTCCAGTTCCCTTTCAGCGTGAGGGTGAAAGGTGTAGTTCATTGTTATCGTTTATAGCGAGAGCGTAGTCTCTCCATGACTTCTTCCCCCGGGATGGCCACCACCAACCCTTCTTCTATTTCCCTATCGCGACGCTCAGCTTCTGCTAGCCACAAAGCGTCAATCGTTTCCTGATCTTCCGCGTCGAGACTTTCGCGTAAGTCTTCCGCCAGCATCGCTCGTGCATCGGGAGGAAGCGCGAGGGCGGCAGTCTTTATTTCCTCATAGTTACTCATGGATAACTCCAGTCTAGCACGTTTCGCTGACGCTCACGCCAGCGGGACGGATTGGCCCGCTTGGACGTAGGCGTTCTCGAAGAGCATTAGGCCGACGAGGGCGAAGGGGGCGCCGGCGGCGCCGATGGGAAGAGAGACGAGTTTCACGAGGGCCAGGAACGGGAGCAGCCCGCCGACTAGCGACAGAATTGTCGCGAACCAGAAGTCGTTGCGAAAACGACCATTGAGCATCTCGTGAATCGCGAGTCGCGCGTGTGCTGTCGGATGCGTCAACGAAACTTCGCC
>DASXXL010000762.1:0-6875 GCA_036503085.1 Pyrinomonadaceae bacterium
AATTATCAGCTCTTAGCTATCCGAATGACGAAGAACAACTGGAGGAGATCACGCTCAAGAAGAAGAAACTCGCTCTCAAAGATCAGATGTATTCAATGATGTTGCAGTACCAGAAGACGCAGAGCTTGAGTCATTAAACACTGCTCCGGCAGTTCGCATAGAGTTGAAAGGGGACGTGGAACCAAGAGTACGCGTCCCCTTTGATGTAAGTCGTAGAAACGTTTTGAGTATCGTTCGAGAAAGCATTCCTTATATCGTTGTGCCGCTGTTGCTGGCGGTGGCGGTGACCGTGTTTGGTTTTTGGTACGTCGGTTTGCTGTTGTTGCTGTTGGCGCTGTTCATGGCTTTCTTCTTTCGCGATCCGAAGCGAGAGCCGCCGAACGATCCGGACGTGGTGGTTTCGCCGGCTGATGGACGCGTAACGCGCATCGAGTCCGCTGCCGGCCAGGCAAACTCGCCGACACTGATCAGTATTTTTCTCTCACCGCTGGACGTACATATTAATCGCGCGCCCATTCCCGGAAAGATCGTCGATGTAGTTTACTCGCCGGGAAAATTTCTGATGGCCACGAATGAAAAAGCCAGCGTCGTCAACGAGCAGAACGCGCTGACGATTCAAGGCGAGAAGATTACGGTGGTTTGCAAACAGATCGCCGGCATACTCGCGCGGCGCATCGTTTGCTGGAAACATACGGGCGATCGACTAAACCTCGGCGAACGTTTCGGCATGATCAAGTTCAGTTCTCGTACCGATGTCTTGTTGCCCGCGAATGTGAAAGTCACGGTTGCCGAAGGCGAGCGCGTGCGCGGCGGCATCACCGTCATCGGGAGGATCTCCTGAATATGGCTCACGACGACCACGAACGCCCGAATCCTCCCCGGCGCGGTCTCCGCAAAGGTCTGTACCTCATTCCGTCGATGTTTACGGCGGCAAACATCGGTATGGGCTTCTATTCAGTGATGGCTTCGCTGCGCGGGTTTCAGTTGCTCGGGAGCGCGACGCCGGATCTCGCCGGCGCAGCAGTACATTTTGATAGCGCGGCGGTGGCCATTGGTTGGGCGTTATTGTTTGACATGGTTGACGGCCGCATCGCGCGCATGACGAAGACGACGACCGAGATCGGTATTCAACTCGATTCGATCGCCGATGTGGTGACGTTTGGCCTTGCGCCCGCAGTGCTGGCTTACGTTTGGGGCTATGGCGCGAGTTTGGCGGAAGGCAGCGATCTGCATCGTCTCGCGTGGTTTTTGTCGTTTATGTATCTGATCTGCGGTGCGTTTCGCCTGGCGCGTTTCAATGTGCAGGCGTCGCGGCCGCGAATCCTCGCCGAAGGCACACCGAAAGTTGATAAGAAAAACTTCGTCGGCCTACCGATTCCGGTTGCGGGCGGCTTAATCGCGTCGCTCGTGCATTTTTCGCCGTGGCCGCTGACTTATTTCGGGCCCGAGCGCGCGCGGATTTATGCGGGGTTGTTGATGGTGCTCGTGGGGCTACTGAGCCTGATGATGGTCAGCACGCTGCGCTTTTCGAGTTTCAAGACAATCGGTACGCAAACTCGCAGTATGCGCACGATCATTCTCGCCCTGTCAGTGGGAATGCTGATCTTTCTCTATTCGCAGTATGTGCTGCTGGCGATCGTGATCGCTTACATCCTGCACGGGCTTATCTCGCGCCTCGCCAGCATCTTTTGGCGCCGCAGTGACTCGGCGGAAGCGAAGATCGAGCCGAATCCGCGTTCTTCGCATAATTAGGGTTTTTGTTTGATTGCTTCAGCAGGTCGGCTAAACGCTAACAATCCGTGTTCGGTCGTTACGATCACCGCGTCGCCGACGATCACTGGCGACGCTGAACTCGTCAACTCTTCACCAGTCGGCAACGAGTTGAGTTGCTTGCCGTCTTTCAATCCCAACACTACTGCCACTGGACTCGACAGCGGCGTAAACAGCACCGTTTCCTGAACCGTCAGCGGTTGCGCGGATATTCGTCCCGGCAACTGCTTCTTCCAAAGCATCGTGCCTTTCAGGTTTAGCGAATACGCGAAGTTGTCGAGTGACGCGGCCAGCAGCGTGTCGCCCGCTAGGGCCACTGCTTCAACTCCGCCGCCGGTGCGTTTGCGCCATTTCAAACGCCCGCGCTCTGTGCTGAGTGCGTAGATGTATCCGTCGCCTGAGCCGAAGAACACGGTGTCGTCTGTTACGGCGACGGGGCCATGCACCGGGCCTTTTGTTTGATAGCGCCACCAGGCGTGACCGGTTGCTTCGTCGAGCGCGACGACCGTGCCGTCTTCGCTGCCGAAGTAGACGCGTTTATTTTTGAGCACCGGTTGGCCGTTGAAAGGTGAAGAGAACGGAATCGACCACAAGACACCGCCGGTGCGTTTGTCGAACGCGTACGCGCGTCCGTCGCTGCCGCCCGCGAAGAGTTTGCCGCCGCTAATCGTGAGCGCGCCGCGCAAAGGCTTCACGAGCGGCGTCATCCACTGCGTCACGCCGCCTTCGCGGCCGAGCGCGCGCAAGGCGCCCGAAGAACCGCGCGATTCGCCGTCGAGCGTGGTTATTTCTGACGCAACGTAAATTGAAGTTTCGTCGGCAACGGGCGAGGCGGAAAGTTCGCCGCCCATCTCAGAACGCCAGGACAACTGCCCGTCGTTCGCTTTCAGTGCGACGATTGTGCCACCTGCGAGCGGCAGATAGACGCGTTCGTTATCGAATGCGGGGGTAAGATTGAGCGTCACGTTCGACTCGTAACGCCAGCGCACCGTGAGTGGTTGAGCCAGCAGCGCCTCGTTGTCCGTTTTGTCCGCACTAATAACACTCGGCCACGCGAGACTGAGGACGCAGAGTAGTTGTATAATTCGCAACTTCATATCGATCAATGAACCAAGTCCGACAGCATGAAACCGTAATCATACTTGACTTCGGATCGCAGTACACACAACTGATCGCCCGGCGCGTCCGAGAAGCGGGCGTTTACTGTGAGATCCTGCCGTTCAACACTCCAGCCGAGACAATACGTGCGCGCGCGCCGAAAGGATTGATCTTTTCCGGCGGGCCCTCGTCTGTTTACGACGAGAGCGCGCCGAAGCCGCAGTCTGAATTGCTCGAAGCGGTTAATTGTCCGACCTTGGGCATCTGTTATGGCTTTCAGGTGTTTGCGCGCGAGCTTGGTGGGGCCGTTGAAGCATCTCCGAGCCGAGAGTTTGGCTATGCGCGTTTGAAAGTGCTCGATGTGACGAGCCGTCTGTTTAGCGGGCTGCCGAAAGAGATGGACGTCTGGATGAGTCACGGCGATCACGTCACGGAAGTGCCGCCGGGTTTTCACGTCACGGCGTTGACGGATGACGCGCTGAATGCGATGGAGGATGAGTCGCGCGGAATCTACGGCGTGCAGTTTCATCCGGAAGTGGCCCACACGCCGCTCGGCGCGCACGTGCTGCGGAATTTTTTGTTTTCGGTTTGCGGTTGTCGCGGTGACTGGTCGCCGGAAGCAGTGATTGAAGAACAGGTCGCGCGGATTCGCGGGCAGTTGGGTGAAAACGGGCGTGCTGTTTCGGGTTTGTCGGGCGGCGTTGATTCGACGGTCGCGGCCGCGTTGGTCCATCGCGCGGTTGGCGATCGACAGACGTGTATCTTTGTCGACAACGGATTGCTGCGGGAAGGTGAGTTTGAATCGACGCTTGCGCTGTTGCAGCAAAGTATGAAGCTGAACATCGCCGGTGTTCGTGCGGGCCATCAATTTCTCGAGGCGCTGCGCGGGGTAATCGATCCCGAGCAGAAGCGAAAGCAGATCGGCAAAGTTTTTATCGACGTCTTTGAGGAAGAAGCACGGCGCTTGGGCGACGTTGGATATTTGGTGCAGGGCACTTTGTATCCGGACGTGATCGAGTCGGTCTCGGTGCGTGGACCATCGGCGGTGATCAAGAGTCATCACAACGTTGGTGGCTTGCCGGAGAAGATGAAATTGAAGCTGATCGAGCCCTTGCGCGAGTTGTTCAAAGACGAAGTGCGGCTGATCGGGAGAGAGCTCGGCGTGCCGGAAGAGATACTCGGGCGTCATCCGTTTCCTGGTCCAGGACTCGCGGTGCGCATCATCGGCGAAGTTACGGAAGAGAAGATCCGTTTAGTCCAGGCTGCGGATCGAATTCTCGATGAAGAGTTGCGTCTGGCGGAGTTGTACCACTCGGTGTGGCAAGCGTTTCCCGTGCTGTTGCCGGTTTCGAGTGTCGGCGTGATGGGCGACGAGCGCACTTACGAGCGAGTGGTTGCGATTCGTGCGGTGACGAGCGTCGATGGGATGACGGCCGACTGGGCGCGCCTGCCGCATGATCTGCTCGGCCGCGTTTCCGGCCGCATCGTTTCGGAGATCAGGGGCGTTAACCGAGTTGTTTACGATATCAGTTCAAAACCACCCTCAACGATTGAATGGGAATAAGGATGCCGGATCGTCAATTCGTACATCTACACCTTCATACTGACTACAGTCTTCTTGACGGCGCGATTCAGATCAAGCCGCTTTCCAAACGGGTTGCGGAATTGGGAATGCCGGCATGTGCCATGACCGACCACGGCAACATGTTCGGCGCGATCTCTTTTTACAACGCGATGAAGCACAATGGCGTGAAGCCGATCATCGGTTGTGAGACTTACATCACGCGCGGCAATCGCAAAGAGAAAGCCGCCAGCGCGCCCGGTGAAAAAGCAAACTTCCATTTGATCCTGCTGGCGCAGAATTACGAAGGCTATCAGAACCTCGTGCGTCTCACCTCGAAAGCCTACACCGAAGGCTTCTACTACAAGCCGCGCATCGACAAAGAGCTGCTCGCCGAACACAGCAAGGGACTGATCGGTTTGTCGGCCTGCATGTCGGGCGTGCCTTCGGCCATGCTCGCGCAGGACAAGTGCGACGAAGCAGCGAAGGCGGCGATCGAGTTCGAAGAGATATTCGGAAAAGGGAACTACTTCCTCGAGATCCAGGAGCACGGTCTCGAACCGCAAAAACGCATTCGTAAATCTCTCGTCGAGCTCTCGAAGCGAACCGGTGTGCCTCTGGTGGCGACGAACGACGCGCATTACCTGATGCCCGACGACTCGCGCGCTCATGACGTTCTGCTGTGCATCGGCTCCGGCAAGACGGTCAACGACACGAATCGGCTTCGCTACAACAGTCCGTACTTCTACGTGCGTTCACCCGAAGAGATGTGGCGCATCTTCGGCGACGAGCTTCCCGAAGTGTTGACGCGCACGGTGGAGATTGCCGAGCGCTGCGAGATGAAGCTGCCGACGGACATCAACTACCTGCCGAATTATCCGATTCCCGAGTCCGAGCAGGGACTTTCCGTCGACGACTATTTCGAGAAGGTCGTGCGCCAGGGCTTCGAACGACGGCGCCAGCAGGTTTGGGATCCGCTCATCGGACGGGGCGAGTTGACCAAGCCGCTCAGTGATTATCAGACTCGCCTGTCGAGCGAGATCCAGATGATCAAGCAGATGGGGTTTCCGGGTTACTTCCTCATCGTTTGGGATTTCGTCCGCTACGCGAAAGAGCATTCGATTCCGGTCGGACCGGGCCGTGGCTCGGCGGCCGGTTCCCTCGTCGCCTACTGCCTCGAGATCACCGACGTCGATCCACTCCAGTACGAACTCCTCTTCGAGCGCTTTCTGAACCCCGGCCGCGTCTCGCTGCCCGACATCGATATCGACTTCTGCGTCCGCGGCCGCGGCGACGTCATCAACCATGTCGCCGACCTCTACGGCCGTGATTCAGTCTGTCAGATCATCACATTCGGGACACTGGCCTCGAAGGCCGCCATCAAGGACGTCGGCCGCGCCCTCGAAGTGCCGTACGCCGAAGTGGAACGGATCGCGAAGCTGATCCCGCCGCCGGTGCGCGGCCGCAACGTCAGCATCAGTCAGGCACTTGATCAAGTACCTGAACTCCGTAAAGAGATGGAGACGAACCCGCAGGTTAAAGAGATACTTGAGATCGCGCAGCGCCTCGAAGGTTGCGCGCGTCACTCGTCAGTCCACGCGGCAGGCGTGGTCATCTCTCCGTTGCCGCTCGAGGAACTGATCCCGATCGCCGTCTCGGGTAAGGAAGAGCTTACGACTCAGTACGTCATGTCGGACCTGGAAAAGACCGGCATGCTTAAGATGGATTTTTTAGCGCTTACGGCCTTAACCGTTATAATTGACTGCTTAACTAGCATTAAACAATTGCATGGAGCGGAGATTAAGTGGTCCGATATCGCGCTTAACGACGATAAAGCACTTGCAGTATTCGCCGATGGAAGGACCGAGGCGGTCTTCCAGTTTGAGTCGTCGGGTATGCAGGAGATCTGCCGGAAGTTGAAGCCGAAAGGGCTCGAAGATCTGGCGGCCTTGAATGCGCTCTATCGTCCTGGTCCACTCGATGGCGGCATGGTCGACGAGTTCATCCTGCGGCATCACGGCAAGAAGGCCGTGCGTTATCTGGTGCCGGAGATGAAGGACATTCTCAGCAACACCTACGGCATCATCGTCTACCAAGAGCAGATCATGCAGCTCGCGCAGAAGCTTGCGGGTTATACACTTAGCGAAGCCGACCTGATGCGTCGCGCGATGGGCAAGAAGAAGCGCGAAGAGATGGCCGTGCACGAAGAAAAGTTCATCAACGGCGCAGTCGAGCGCGGCATCAAGCGCGAGAAGGCGGAGAAGATCTTCTCGTTGATGGCGCAGTTTTCCGACTACGGTTTCAACCGCAGTCACAGCGTGGCGTATGCCTATCTCGCGTTTCAGACCGCCTATCTCAAGGCCCATTACCCGGAGCATTTCTACGCAGCGGTGCTTTCGAATGAAGCGCAAGACGCTGCTAAAGTGTTTAAGTACTCGAAGGAGCT
>DASXXL010000763.1:0-4064 GCA_036503085.1 Pyrinomonadaceae bacterium
TCGACGACGCCGATGACGCGATAACCGAGCGCGGGCCGCTCGCGCATCTCGCGAATGAACAGCGCCGCTTCGGGACCGCGTCCGACCACGAGCGTTGGAATCAAGTTGATCTGTCGTTGGCGCGCAAACGTTTGCACCGAGCGCATCACAAACCTGATCGCTATGACGCTCGCGAGCACCAGGAAGAAGTCGACGACGAACACACCGCGGGCGTAAGAGAAGGCGCGAAACTGAAAACCGCCGCGATAGAGAAACGCCGCCGCAACGATCAGCAGCGAGCCGATCGCCGTGGCTTTAAAGATGCGAATGCCGTCGTCGACAAACGAAAACTCGCCGCGTAGTCGATAAAGATCGCAGTAACGAAAACTGAGTAAGCGAATGCCGATCACGAACAACAGCAACCCGCCGTACGGCGCAAACCGATTGCTCCACGCGAATGTGCCGTTGCTTGCAAACGCCGAGACACCTTCACGCAGATAAAAGGCGAAGATGAAAGCACTGGCGGCTGCGAGTGCATCAGTGATCACGAGCAGCGCCTTCACAGTCGGGATGATCCATTTCGGCGCACGGCCAGGCACGCGTACAGCACTCGCGTCAGTCAACTGTTGTCGTTTGCGTTCAACTCGCATCAACTTCTTCCTGGGACCGCAGGCGTCCCGCCTGCATTGTTCGAGAGTAACCTCAAGTCCAACCCTGCAGGCGAGACGCCTGCGGTCCCAGGACGCACGTCAACTCTACTCGAAGATCAATCTGACGACTTCATCAATAACCGGCAACGCGCGCCGAGGTTGAAAGGAACTCTTCTTTGTAATGGACAGCCGGTGCAAGTCTTCTGAAGTCGAGATCCGTTGCAGCCTGCCTTCGTTAACCAACTCCTCATCAACCGCCGCCCAGCGACCGGCGTAAATACTCGCAACTGGAACACCGAGCGCCGCAGCTTCGCGATTGATCGTTCCGCCCGCGCTGATTACGAAATCGCTCGCAGCAATTAGATTCGCTCCGTCCAACGGCTGCGGCGGCACTATCAACCGCTCGCTCGCACGCGCCGAGTACGCCGTTCGCTGGGTCTCGTTGCGCGGCAACAGCACCACCTGCACGTTTCCCTTTTCCAACAACAGCGTCAACGCTTCGTCAAACAACTCGTTCTGAAACCGATGATACAAGGCGTCGTGCGCGGGCGGCCGCATCAGGACCAGCACATTATTCGCACGGACGCCGAGTTCACACAACTGTTTGGCGAATAACGGATCGGGCTGGAAGTCCGCGAGGTAAACATCCTCCTTCGTGCCGTGGTAACGACGTACTTTGCCGGCACGCGCGCCGTAACGTCGCAGCCGCTCGGCCGGAAAACTCGCCGGCACGATGATTCGCGACGCGAACCGAAACGCGAGGTGGTTCGCGGGCTGGTGCTCGTAGTCCATCAGCGTGACGCAACGTACGCGCAGCGCACGCGCCGCAAGAATTTGTGAATAGGAGTTATGACTGACGGCGAGATCAAACTTGCGTCTGCGCGCCCACGAGGCAAGCGCCCACGCGCGCCCGACGAGATTGCCGGCTTTCGCGGACACTTGCCGCCCGCCATGCGCGCCGACAACCGTCGCATTAAAACCAGCGGCTCGAGCGAGCGGAACAGTCTCCGCAAAATCGCGCGCCGTGACTTCGATCTCGTGGCCCGCTGCGACAAACCGCGCCGCGAGCGCCTTGAAGAACGGAACGTGCGGCGAGTTTGCGAGATCGATCCAGAGACGCATATCACAAAGAGGCACAAGAGACACAAAAAGGTATCGCACCCTGTTCTTGTGCTTTTTGTGCCTCTTTGTGGCTACAGTTCAAGATCAATCAATCGGCCGCGGTCATGCAGCGAGGTTTCCGCGGCTTCGATCATGGTCACCATGCGCAGGCCGGCTGGACCATCAGTGTCCGGCTGGCGGCCGTGCTCGACACAGTCGATGAAATGCAGCGCTTCGGTTTGAAGCGCTTCGGTGTTGTCGAGCCGCGGCGCCCACATGTCGCCCGAGCGATAGCTCACGAGCATTTTGTAAACGTCTTCCTGACGCGGAGTGACGCTGATGCCTTTGTCGTAGACCTTCAACTTCTCGCTCGGCTCGAGATCGTCGTAAAGGATCATCTTCTCACTGCCGCCAATCAGCGTGTGCCGAACTTTCACAGGCGTGAGCCAATTGACGTGGACGTGTGCGATCTGCGCGCCTGCGAAGAAGAGCGTGATGTACGCGACGTTCTCCGGCTGTCCCGGAATGTGACTGATGCCGGTCGCAGAGATCGCCACCGGCTTTTCGGGCAAGACGTAATCCATGATCGAGAGATCGTGGATCGCGAGGTCCCAAATGACGTTCACGTCGTGCTGGAAGAGACCGAGATTTACACGCACGGCGTCGTAGTAGTAAATCTCGCCGAGCTCGCCGGACGCGATCAGCTCGCGCGTCTTTCGCACTGCATCGGTGTAGACAAACGTATGGTCCACCAGCAGCACGAGCTTGCGCCGCGTCGCTTCATCGATCAATTGCCGCGCTTCGTTAGACCGCGTCGCCAGCGGCTTCTCCACGAGCACGTGCTTGCCCGCTTTCAGCGCCGCCATCGCTAATTCAAAATGCGACGACACGGGAGTCGCGATCACGACTGCATCGATCGCCGGATCGTTGATGAGATCGGCCGGTTGGTTACATGTCTTAACGCCCGAATAAACCTTCTGCAAAGGCGCGAGCCGCTCTTCGCGCAAATCGCAGACGCGCGTGACCGCCGAGCCTGGCGCGGCCATGAAGTTTCGCACCAGGTTCGGCCCCCAATAGCCGTAACCGATTACTCCGACGTTGATCATTTTTCCTGCTTGCTAATGTAGCTGATCACGCGTGCGGGCACGCCCGCCACGATCGCGAAATCAGGCACGTCTTTCGTCACCACCGCGCCCGCGCCGACCAGCGCGCCTTCGCCAATCGTCATGCCTGCGATGATCGTGGCGTTGCTGCCGATGCTCGCGCGTCGCTTAACTTTCGTCTTTATGACTTCCCAGTCTGCTTCGGTCTGCAAACTTCCGTCATGATTGACCGCGCGTGGATAGACGTCGTTTGTAAACATCACGCCGTGACCGATGAAACATTCGTCTTCGATCTCCACGCCCTCACACACAAAAGTGTGTGAGGAGATCTTGCAGCGCGCGCCCACGATCGCGTTCTTCTGTATCTCGACAAACGCGCCGATCTTCGTGTCGTCGCCGATCGCACAGCCGTACAAGTTGACGAGCTCAGGCTGAAAGATGCGAACGCCGGTTCCTAAAACTACATCTGCTGCAATCGGCATTTAGCTTGGTGTGTCCTCGAGCAAGCGCGCGAGCGCGTAAAGCATCCACGCCTGCGTCCAGCGCATGTACGGCTTGCGCACCGTGTAGAAGCGCCGACGTTGATAGTAAAAGTAGCCGTGGTTATCACGAAGATTGCTGATGGTCCACGAAGCGATCTGCTGGGCCGTGGTGGTTGAAGTTTCGTCCAGGTCACGGCACTCGAGCAGAGTAACTATAGCGCTGGCTGCGGCGTGCGCGTCCGCCGGATAAGCGTCGTCATGGTAGTATTTCGGCCATCCGTCAGCAAGAAAGAACGTCTCTTTCCAATAGCTAAGCCCGCGTTTCAATGCCCGTTGAAACTCTTCACCGAGCGAGCACGCCGCGTTGATTCGTTTCAGCGAAAACAAAATGTAAGCCGTGTGGAAACTGTCGATCCAGGCTTGGTTTGGTTCAGTGCCGTAGGTCCACGAGCCGTCGGATTGTTGTTGGTTGATGACGTAACGCGTGGCACGCTCTGCTTCGCGACACAACGCGGCGTCGTCTATTAATTGGCCCGTGCAGGCGAGCACTTCGGCCGCGAGCAGACTCGCGTTGAAGATGCGCGTGTTGCTGTTGGGCGCGTAGCTGAAGCAGAGTTCCTTTTCCGTGTCTACGGTGCGCGGCAGATCGCGCAGGATGAAATCGCAAACGCTGCGCGCAGTGCTCAGGTATTCGTCGTCTTTGAAAGCGTGTGTGGCTTCGATGAGCGCGCGCGTCGCGAAAGCGGTGG
>DASXXL010000764.1:0-5001 GCA_036503085.1 Pyrinomonadaceae bacterium
GTGAGTCCCGCGACGAGCGTGAGCAGAACGAGACTCTTATTAATCGCCTGTTGTGGTTCTCCGGCCCTGGTCCAGATGGTACCGAAGACACTCAGCAGGAGTGCCGTCACCAATCGACCGGCAATGAGCCAGCCGAGTTTCGATCCCGCCGTTCTGCCGGACTCGCCGGTGCCTTCTGGCGTCGTCATCGGCCAAAAAGCGTATCACACAATTCATTTAGGTTTTTGAGGATTTATTAACGTAGCTGCCACTCAGCCGGATCGCGCGCTGTGTGAACAACAGCCAGTATGAGAACCGTGTCGTCTTCTATTGAAAAGTAGACCGCGTACGGAAATTGTTTGGCAGTGCACGGCGAACGCCCGAGCGAAGTTCCTGGTAAGCGTAAGGAGTGCGTAGCAGCCGCTCGTAGCAACTCCGAAGCTGGCTCAGGAAATCAGAGCCCAGACCCGGCTCTTCGATTTCATACCACTGGAAGGCACTCTCAACGTCAAACTCAACTGCCGCTTCGGCCTCAAACCGATATTGCTTCACTTACGCTTTTGCGATAGCCGGTCGATCACGTCAAACGCGGGTTGCGCGCTCGATGGATTTGCGCGGTAGCGGCGCAGCCGCTCTTCGGCAAGTTTGAGGTGGCTTTCCGGAACCGGGATATCGCCGGGATTTTCTGAGATCTGGTCCCAAAGTGCCTGAAGGTACCTGACCTGCTCAATCTTGGGCAGTTCAGCGAAGCCCGGAGGTGTAGGTAGTGATGTTTGAGGCATAACTGTTCGCGATAATAAACTACTCATACAGCAGCCGCAACGACCTCATTCGTAACGCAGCGCTTGCAACGGATCGATGCGCATCGCGCGCCGAGCGGGGAGGTAGCAGGCGAGCAGGGAGACGATCACTAATAAGAATGAGATGGTTGTGAACGTGCTTACGTCGACTGCTTCGACGCCGAAGAGCAGGCCCGACAACAAGCGCGTCAGCGCGAACGCGGCGGCGAGACCAAGTAGGACGCCGAACACGGTCAACAGCAGTCCCTGCCGCAGGACGAGCAACAGCACCTGGCGCGGCTGTGCGCCGATCGCGAGCCGCAGCCCGAGCTCGCGCGTGCGCAACGCGACCGAGTAGTTCATCACGCCGAAAATTCCCACCGCCGACAACAATGTCGCCAACCCTGCGAACAATCCCAGCAGCAGCGTGTTGAAGCGCGAACGACTGACCCATTCCGACATCACCTGGTCCATCGTACGCACGTCGGAAAGCGGTTGATTCGGATCGAGCGAACGTATCTCACGTTGCACTGCCGGTGCGATCGCGGCGGGATCACCGTCGGTGCGGACCACGAGTGTCATAAACGGGTAGGTCAGATCCGGATGTGCGTAATACACAGCCGGCGGCGCCTCGTCGATCAAACTGTCGTAGCGCACGTTGCCGACGACACCGATGATCTCCGCCCAAAACGGCTTCTCGAACATCGCCACGTCCAAACGCTTCCCGATCGGATCTTCGTTCGGAAAATATTTGCGCGCGAGTGCGTCGTTGATGAGTATGACGTGCTTCGCTTCAGTATCTTCGCGCTCGGAAAAATTTCGCCCGCGCAGCAAAGGAATGCCCATCGTCTGAAAATAGCCGGCATCAACGGCGCGCACGTCGCAACTCGGCCCTTGTCCCGGCGGCGGCTCGGGCTGGCCTTCAATCTTGAAGCCAGTCGCCGAACCCAGTCCGCCGTACAGCGGCAGGAAATTAATCTCACCGGCGGAACGCACACCGGGCAACGAGCGAATACGCTCGAGCGCCTGCGTGAAGAAGGAAACGATCTCCGGATCCTTGCTGTACTTCGCGTCAGGCAGTCTGACGACCATCGTCAGAATGTTGTCGGTATTGAACCCGCGATCCACTTGCTGGAGACGCACGAAACTCTTGATGATCAAACCCGCGCTTGCTAACAAAACAACCGCGAGCGCGATTTCGGAAACGACGAGCGCACTACGCAAACGACGACTGCCACTCGCCTGGCCCGACTCCGACTTGCCACCTTCTTTCAGAGAATCATTCAGGTTGAGCCGCGAGATATGAAGCGCCGGCGCGAGTCCGAAAATGAGCCCAGTCAACAATGAAAGTCCGAGCGTCCATAGCAGCACCGGCACATTCAAACCGACAGTCTGCAAGCTGACGAGATCGCGCGGACTGATCGCCACCAGTGCCTTGATGCCGATCCATGCGACACCGAGACCGAATACACTCCCGAGCAGCGCCAGCAGCAGACTCTCCGTCAACAACTGCCGCGTGATGCGCACGCGACGCGCGCCGAGCGCCGCTCGCAACGCGATCTCTTTCTCACGCGACGTCGCCTGCGACAACAGCAGATTCGCGACGTTTGCACACGCGATCAGCAACACGAAACCAACCGCGCCGAGCATCAACCAAAGCGGCCGCCGCACGTTGCCAAAAAACTGTTCGCGCAACGGCAACAGCTCCGTCGTGTAGTTCTTGTTGTACTGCGGAATCTCATCTGACAAACGCGCCTCGATCGTTTTTAACTCAGCGCCCGCCTGTTCGGCAGAGACGCCCGGCTTCAAACGTGCGACCACCGAAAGAAACCGCCCGATCTCATTCGCGCCTGGTCCAACCGGCATCGGTAGGATCGACCACAGCTCAGCCGGACGACCCGTGCCCGATCGATTTTTGATATGGAATTGAAAACCCGGCGGCATGACGCCGATCACCGTGAACTGCTCGGCGTTGAGCGTGATCGGCTGGCCGATGATGTTTGTCTGTCCGCCGAAACGCCGTTGCCAAAGGCCGTAACTCAACACGGCAACGTCCTGTTTGCCGGGATCATTGTCTTCGGGCAGGAACGTGCGGCCGAGAATCGGTTCGACGCCGAGCACTTTGAAAAACTCGGGCGTGGTGAATGCTACTGACAGTTCTTCGGGCTCGCCGGCGCCGGTGAGATTCACGCGCTGATCGGTAAACGCCGCCATCTGTTCGAAGCTCGAGCCCTGCGCTTTCCACTGGCGATAGTTCT
Source organism: Pyrinomonadaceae bacterium (assembly GCA_036503085.1). Taxonomy (GTDB): domain Bacteria; phylum Acidobacteriota; class Blastocatellia; order Pyrinomonadales; family Pyrinomonadaceae; genus PSRF01. Next base: position 3,017 of record DASXXL010000764.1, read on the forward strand.
GCCGCGAGGTCGTGTTTTGATGGCGTCCTTCAGGCGACACTTCCCACAGCGTCACGATCCGATCGGCGTCGCGATAAGGAAGCGGTCGCAAAAGCAGTTCGTTGACAACGGAAAAGATCGCGGTGTTTGCGCCGATGCCCAGTGCGAGTGTGATGACAGCGATCGCGGTGAATGCTTTGTGTTTCGCGAGCATCCGCGCGCCGTAGCGTGCATCCTGCAGCGTCGTTTCAAACAACCCGCCACCTTTCACGTCGTAGGCTTCGTCGAGCGCGCGGTTGCGATTGCCGAAACTGCGCAACGCCTCGGCGCGCGCCTTCGCGGGCGACATGCCGGCGCGGATGTTAGCTTCGGTTTGCAAGTCCACATGCGAACGCATTTCACGATCGATGTCGTTGATTACAGTTTCGCGCTGGCGCAAAGCGCGCAGGCGGTCGCGGAGTACGTTGAACCACTTCATGGGGCGAATCCTTGTCTTACTGATGGGGCTTCAGGCAGTAGCCTGGCGAACTTTAGCGATGGCGAGTACCAGCCGGTCCCAACTCGCTTCCTGGGTTTCGAGTTGTTTACGACCCAGGCGCGTGAGCTTGTAAAACTTCGCTTCGCGTCCGGTCTCGTGAACGTCCCAGCGGGCGGAGACCCAGCCTTTTTGTTCGATGCGATAGAGGGCGGGATACAAAGAACCCTGCTCCACGTTCAGCATTTCGTCGGATAGTTGGCGAATGCGTTGAATGATGCCGTAGCCGTGCAACTCTCCCAGCGAGAGCGCCTTGAGAATGAGCATGTCGAGCGTGCCCTGTAACAGGTCGGCCTTGTCCTTTGCCACTTGGATCTCCTTCGACGGATTGATACCTAGAAACGGTAGGCATCATACCTAGAGAGACCTAGCGTGTCAAAAGTGTGCGTATCGCTTGCTGTTTGGTGTGTTGGCTAGAGTCGAACGACGTTGAGCTGTTGGTAGTGACACTCGTTCTTCTCGAGTGTCAGATCGTATTCGAAGGTCGTGAGGGTGGTGCTTGCGGTTGTTGTTACTGCGCGCTCATCAGAGAAGTGCAGGAGACCCGCTTCGTATCCTACGAACACGCGCACCTTGAATGTACCCGGACCAGGTAACGGAAAGAAGAAATCGCCATACTTGTCTGTCGTGGTCTCGAGTGTCTTACCGTCGCCTTCGAGGGTGACTTTGACTCCCGCCCGCCCCTGCCATGACTGAATAACTTTTCCGGAAACGGACTCCTGAGCGGAATCTTGCGTGACCGTGCGAATGTAAGCGAGATCCTGTTTCGCATACTTCAGCAACTTCGTGCGCAAACAGAGTCCGGTCACAAGCCGCTTGCCATCTTGCAAGGCATAGACGAGATACCTTTCGCCCTTCCTAAACTTCAGATCGCAAATGCTGCCTGAAGTCGTTACAACGTAAACGTACCTACCGGAAACTCCTCGATACGGCTCTTCAATGCGGAACTGCAAGTTGACGTAGCGGCGATCCTTATCTGGTGGGTTTTTTAGCAGTTTGACGTCGACAAGCCGCCCTGTAAAGACGGCAGCGGCGCGCCAGAACGCAGCGCACACGGGAACGTCGTACTCCATGCACTCACATGCTCGCGCTTCGGAGGCGAGAAGGTTAAAGCAAATTAGAACAGTCAGACTGAGGAGCAGTCGTCTCATTCTTTCGTTTAGTTCTTGCGCCGCACGACTGTCGCGGCAACAGCCACCAGCTCCGCCAGTTCTACGGGCTTGGGGACGTGCATGTCATAGCCGGCGCGCAACGCCTGCAAGCGATCTTCGGTGCGGGTGTAGGCCGTTAAGGCAATCGCGGGCACTTTACTGCCGCGATCGGGTGGTAGCCCGCGGACCTTTTTGATCAAGTCGTAACCGTCGACGACGGGCATGCCGATGTCGCTGATCAAAATATCCGGTGCGCTGCTCGTCAACAGGTCCAGCGCTTCTTCCGCTGTTCCCACGCATTTCACTTTCGCGCCGCAGTA
>DASXXL010000765.1:0-5753 GCA_036503085.1 Pyrinomonadaceae bacterium
GGCGCAACATGACGACGGGCGCGAACAAAGACGACCATCACTTGCGCGGTGTCGACATCGATCGCGATATCAAAGTCGACGAATGGCTTGACCTGCGCACGGTCGAATCAGGCGAAGGCTGTCCGCGTTGCGAAACCGGCACGCTCGAAGTTTTCAAGGGCATGGAGATCGGCCACATCTTCAAACTCGGCACCAAATACTCCAAGTCGATGGGCGCGACGGTGCTGAACAAGGACGGCCACGAAGTGCCGATCGTCATGGGCAGCTACGGCATCGGCGTCGAACGCATCATCAGCGGCGCCGTCGAGCAACATCACGACGCCGACGGCATCATCTGGCCGAAGTCCCTCGCGCCTTTCGACCTGGTCGTCACGATCACAAACATGAAGCAGGACGATCTGCGCGAAGCCGGAGAGAAGCTGTATCAGGATTTGCAAAACACCGGTCTCGAAGTGTTGCTCGACGATCGCGACGAACGCGCGGGTGTGAAGTTCAAAGATGCGGATCTGATCGGCATTCCTTACCGGATCACGGTCGGGAAAAAAGCCGCGGAAGGCGTAGTCGAGCTGTTCGACCGTCTCACAAAACAGAGTGAGGATGTTAAAATCGCTGACGTCGTGACTCACGTGCAGCGGCTGGCTCGGTCGAGTTCTTGAAAGACATGAAATTAGTCTGGCTCGTACTTCTCTTAACAATCCCGATCAAAGCCCAGGCGCAGGATATTCTTCCCGAACTCGTCCGCCGCATTAAACCGTCCGCAGTTGCGATCGAGACCTTCGACTCGAAAGGCGAGAAGCTCTCGCGCGGCAGCGGTTTCTTTATCGATACCGATCGCATCGTCACCAATCGTCACGTGCTCGAAGGCGCGTTTCGCGCTGAGGTGCATTCTTCTACCGGAGCGGAGTTTCCGGTGAAAGGCGTTTTGGCCGTTGACGCTGAAGGCGATCTCGCGGTGTTGAAGATCGATCCGCCGACGCCGGCGATCAGACCGTTGCCGCTCGACAAGACATCGCCGCAGGAAGGCGAAAGCGTCGTCGTGATCGGCAATCCACTCGGTCTCGAAGGCAGCGTGACAAACGGCATCGTCTCCGCTGTGCGCGACATTCCGACGTTTGGTCGCATCATTCAGATCACCGCGGCGATCTCCGCGGGTTCGAGTGGCAGTCCGGTCGTGAACATGCAAGGCCAGGTGATCGGCATCGCGACGTTGCAGATCACGGGCGGACAAAGCGTGAACTTCGCGATTCCTTCCGAACGCATCTCGCAACTGCAAGTCGCGTCGATGATGTCGCTCGCGGATCTGGTCGCGACGACTGGTCGAAATAAACGCGCCAAAGCCGTGCAGTCGTTTCGCGACGGGTTGAGTTTCCTGGGCAAAGACGATTGCGAGAAGGCGCTGCCATATTTCGAGAAGGCTATCGAGGCAGACAACACTTATGTCGAGGCGTGGGCGCAGGCCGGCTTCTGCAATGAGAAACTCGGCAAGCACGCAGAAGCGTTGGAGGCCTCGAAGAAGGCGGTGAGCTTGCGGCCTTCGGCGGAGTCGTACTTCAACATCGGTCTCGCGAATTTTTATCTGAAACAGTATCGCGATGCCGCGGAGGCTTATCGCGCGGCGATCAAACTCGACCCGTACAACGCGGCGGATGCGTATTACGCGCTCGGGCTCGTCTATCGCGATTGGGGCAAGGCGGACGAGGAGATTCAGGCTTACAAACAGGCGATCAAGTTGCGGCCGGATTATACGGTTGCGTACGAGCGTCTCGGCGCGCGTTATTTGAAGTCGAAGAAGTTTAACGAAGCGATCGAAGTGTTTCGCCAGCTCGCGGCGTTAAAGCCCGGCGATCCGTTTGCGCCGAACAGTCTCGGTGAGGCGTATCTGGAGTTGAATCGTTTGAACGAAGCGGTCGAGTCGTTTCGGCAGTCGATCCGTTTGAAACCCGATTATGGCAAGGCCTACTACAATCTCGGCAAGACGCTGATGGCGATGGGTAATCGCGACGGCGCGCTCGAGCAGTACACGATTCTCACCAGCATCGACCCCGACTGGGCCGAGAAGCTGAACGCCATCATCAATCCTTAAAAACTCGTGTCTGTCGCCCGTTCCGGGCTCGCGCGCTCGTTGGGAGGATCCAGGGGCTGCGTGCTCGCTCCGCTCGCACTGGCCCCTGGCTACCTTCTTACGCGCCAACGGCGCTCACGTTCATCACGGCTAGTTCACGACTTCGCCGACGATCGCAGTGAGGGCGTTGTCTTGCAGGGATTTGTTGCGTGGGAGTTGGCCGTGGAGGTCGCAGCCGAAGACTGCGTAACGCGAAAGGGTGAAGCCAGTGACGCGATTGCGACTTCTGATCAGGTCCTCGCCGAGCAGTGAGGTGCGCGTGACGCGTCCATCACCGGGCGCGTACATCGCCTCGGTCACTTGTTTCTTCGAAATCTTCACACCCGCTGACGTGCGATAGTCACGCGGCCTGATCAAAGTCACCCAGCGGTTCTGTTTTTGATCGTGCAGGATCACCGGCGCGTTCAACGTCTCTTCGCAATCGCCGCCGATCGCGAGTAGCACCACGGGCGAGTTGGAATTCTCCACCGCGTCGAGTGCTTCGTGAAAACGGCGCGCGCGTTTCAACGTCGCCGCGAGATAAGCATCGAGTTCTTCCGCGCCGCCGTTGAAGTGAGCGCGAAACTCGGTTGAGTTGAGCGCGCCCCAACCGTAACGCTTCCACGTCGCCGGATCGTAAAGATCGATCGCCAGCGGTTGCAGGTTCTCGTCGAGAAACTTTGCGGCTTGTTGATGCGGCATGAGTTGAAACACGGACGGCGTGCGTGCGGCGTCTTCGGCCGTCAGCTTATTGAGCAAAGGCACGCGACGCCGCAATCCTTCAGTGATCGAATAGCCTTCGACAAGCGTGGCAAACGCATCCGCCGAGCCTTCGTTCGGTGTACCGATCATGACGATCTTGCTGATGTGCGCTGCGCCCTTCCACGTCGGCTCGATCGCGAGACCGTCCGGCGGCAAATCGGCGTCGCCGTACATCGCTGCGTAACGCGCAATCAAGCCGCCCATCGAATGCGCGATGATGTTGAACTTCAAGTCAGGACGTTGCAGTCGTTGTTTGAGCTGCTCGATGCGGCGGATCAGTTCGCGGGCGTTAGCGACGTTGTCACGACGCCAGTCGTAAGGGAAAACGTAGAACGTGTCGCGATCGCCGTTGATGCCCGGGTCGTCCCAACTCGCTTCACGATAACCTGCGTAGTGGCGCAACGCTTCGAGCAGATCGCGATAGACGTAAACCTCCGGCAGAATGCGTGCGAGCCGCACTGTTTCGAGAATCTTCCCCGGCACAAGCTCGTCGCGATTCGCTTCGAGGTTCGGGCTAATCGGCAACACGTCGTTGGACGTGCGAAAAGCGGAAGGCCAAATCGTTTCGCCGGTTTTCGGGTTCTTCAGTTCGCTACCGAGAATGCCGGGGATAACGATCACCGGCCGCTTGTTGGTGCGTGCTCGAGCGGAAGCGAAGATGTGCTCGAGATCAGGCGTGCGCTTCGCGGAGATGCAGCTCGTGGAAACGAGCGAGAGCGCCAGCAGTCCCAACACGAGAGTGCGCGATCTGAGCTGCGGTGAAGAAAGGGGGACGTGACGCAAGATGAAGCTCGAGAAGAATGAAATCGAAAGAACGTTTGCTTACTCAGGTGCCGGCTCCCAGCGCCGATTGATCAAACTGGCGACGAATCCCGCGCCGAAACCGTTGTCGATGTTTACCACCGTGACGTTTGAAGCGCACGAGTTCAGCATTCCCAACAACGCCGCCACGCCGCCGAACGAAGCGCCGTAACCGATGCTGGTCGGCACCGCGACTACGGGCACGCCGACGAGTCCGCCTACCACCGACGGCAACGCGCCTTCCATTCCGGCCGCGACGATCACGACTCGCGAACGCTGCAACAAGCTGCGCTCGGCGAGCACGCGATGAATGCCGGCCACGCCCGCGTCCCAGATACGTGTGACCGTGTTGCCCATCGTTTCCGCCGTCAATGCTGCTTCTTCGGCGACGGGAATATCGCTGGTGCCCGCTGTGACGACTGCGATTGGACCAACACCAAGATCGGTCTTGTCGCGGCGAATGCGAATCAGACGCGCTGATTCGTGCCACTCGGCATCCGTGATCACGTTGCGAACTTCGCCGAACGTGCCTTCGTCCGTGCGCGTGACGAGGATGTTGGGCGAACGGTGCGCGAGACGATCGACGATGCCGACGATCTGCGCGCGCGTTTTGCCACTGCCGAAGACGACTTCCGGAAAGCCCATCCGCACGGCGCGCGAATGATCGACGCGAGCGTAACCGATGTCTTCAAAATGGAGATTCTTAATGCGCTCGACCGCGTCTGCGCTCCCCAGTTCGCCACGCTTGTGCGCCTCCAGCAGCCCCGCCAGTTCCTTCAAATCCATGCTTTTTACACCAGGCCTGCATTCTAACACCGAACTTCCGTAACGCCTTCCGCGTTTGCGATAACAGCGAGGGCGCAAGTAAGATTCAGGCAAATGCCCGGGGCGAACGAAGACTGACCCACCGTGTCGACTGTCATCAAAAACACACGACTGACGCTCGAGATGATCAAGATCGAGCACACGCTTTTTGCGCTGCCGTTTGCGCTGCTGGGCGCGTTGCTCGCCGCGAACGGTTTGCCAACGGTGCGGCAAGTTCTTTGGATCATCGTGGCGATGGTGGGCGCACGTTCCGCAGCGATGGCTTTCAATCGCATCGCCGATCGCAACTTCGACGCGCGCAACCCGCGCACTGCAAACCGAGCTATACCCGCCGGTTTGCTTTCGGTCGGTTTCGTGTGGGCTTTCACGATCGTTGCCGCGGCTGTATTTCTGTTAGCTGCCGCAATGCTCAATCGTTTGACGTTGATTCTTGCGCCGGTGGCCCTTGCGAGCGTTCTGCTTTACTCTCTCACCAAACGCTGGATACAGTTTTCGCACCTCGTTCTCGGTTGGTGTCTTTCGATCGCCCCGACCGGCGCGTGGATCGCTGTGCGCGGTGAGGTTGGCAGCGCCGCGCCGTTATTGTTATCGCTCGTGGTCCTGTTGTGGACCGCGGGTTTCGACGTGCTTTACGCGTGCCAGGATTATGATTTCGATCGCCGCGAAGGTTTACGATCGATACCGGCGCGCGTCGGCATCGAGCGCGCATTGTGGACCTCGCGCGGGCTTCACGCCGGCGCGTTTGTGGCACTTCTGGCGCTGTACCTGGTAACCAATCTTGGACCACTCGCATTCGCCGGCGTCATCGCGACCGGCGCTTTGCTGATCTATCAACACCGGTTGGTCCGTGCTGACGATCTCGGAAGATTGAACGCCGCGTTCTTTACGACCAACGCTTTTGTCAGTGTCATCCTGTTGGTGACGTTTGGCAGCGCAGTTTTTCTGCATCGCTAGTAGAAAGAATGGCCATGACCTTTTCACACGATTTACGACTCAACAAAATTGCGGAGCGCGCGCTCGCGGGAGAACGTCTCTCGTTCGACGACGGCGTTGCGCTTTACGAAACATCCGACCTGCCGGCCCTGGGCAAACTCGCGGACACGATCCGACGCCGGCGCCACGGCCGCACCACGTATTTCAACGTCAACCGACACCTGAACCCGACCAACATCTGTTACGCCGACTGCAAGTTTTGCGGATTCTTCCGCACGCCGCGGCAGCCCGACGCTTACACACACAACATTGACGACAGTTTGAAAGTCGC
>DASXXL010000766.1:0-7935 GCA_036503085.1 Pyrinomonadaceae bacterium
GCATTGAGGCCAGGAACTCGGCGTTCGACTTCGTTTTCTCAAGTCGCTCGAGCACGACTTCCATCTGCTCGACGGGCGAGAGCGGGTTCAACACGCGTCTCATCACCCAAATGCGATTGAGATCTTCTTTGCTGATGAGCAACTCTTCCTTGCGCGTTCCCGAACGTTGTAGATCGATGGCGGGGAACAGTCGCTTGTCGCTCAAGCGGCGATCGAGGTGGATTTCAGAGTTACCGGTACCCTTGAACTCTTCGAAGATCACATCGTCCATGCGCGAACCGGTATCGATAAGCGCCGTGGCAATGATCGTCAGCGAGCCACCTTCTTCAATGTTACGTGCCGCGCCGAAGAAGCGCTTCGGACGCTGCAACGCGTTGGAATCGATACCGCCCGAGAGGATCTTACCGCTCGGCGGCACGACCGCGTTGTGCGCACGCGCCAGACGCGTGATCGAGTCGAGCAGAATCACGACGTCGCGTTTGTGTTCGACGAGGCGTTTCGCTTTTTCGATCACCATGTCCGCGACTTGCACGTGACGAGTCGGTGGTTCGTCAAAGGTCGACGAAATAACTTCGCCGTTGACCGAACGCTGCATATCGGTGACTTCTTCCGGTCGTTCGTCGATCAGCAGCACGATCAAAGTTGTTTCCGGATGGTTCTGCGTGACGGAGTTCGCAATCGTTTGCAGCAACATCGTCTTGCCGGTGCGCGGTGGCGCAACGATCAAAGCGCGTTGTCCCTTGCCCAGCGGCGTCACGAGATCGAGCACGCGCGAAGACAGGTTGTCCGCGGCGGTCTCCATTCTCAGTTGCTCTTCCGGATAGAGGGGCGTCAGGTTATCGAAGAAGACTTTCTCTCGCGCCTGATCGGGCGACTCAAAGTTGATCGCCTCGACTTTGATCAACGCAAAGTAACGTTCGCCTTCTTTCGGCGGACGGATCTGGCCGCTGACGGTATCGCCGGTGCGGAGATCGAATTTGCGAATCTGCGAGGGAGAGACATAGATGTCGTCCGGACCGGGCAGATAGTTGTACTCAGGTGCACGGAGAAAGCCGAACCCATCGGGCAGTGTTTCGAGCACGCCCTCGGAGAAGATCAGACCGCTCTTTTCGGTCTGCGCCGCGAGTACTTTGAAGATGAGCTCCTGCTTGCGCATGCCCGTAGCGCCGGGCACGTCCATGCTCTTGGCAATCTGCGTGAGCTTGGAGATCGACATCTCCTTCAGGTCGGCAAGATTATGAAAGCCTTCATTCTTGCCGTCGCGGCCGTCGCGGGTTTCTCGTTCGGGAGCTTCGGCGGTGGCTACGCTGGCGCCTCCGTCGTCTCCATTGTTATCGGTATTCGCGCTGGCAGCGCGACGTGTTCGTTGTGACATATCAGTTTTTCTCGGCAAAGTATTTCTCTACTCACTCAGTCAGTTGACGTGATTATCAATCGTGGGATTATGAACAATGGCGGCTAAAGCGACGGACGTGGGACGATTCCCACCTTCACTCGCGGGGCAATAATCAGATTCTCCTCAAAACGGTGCTGTGCAATTTACCTCAACTTTCCGCGCACGGCAAATCAAGTATCGCTTTTGATGCCACCCGTTCTACGCGCGTGGCCCTAATATTCAGGTTGACCAAAAGGGGGCTGATGAGAATTGGATTGCCTACTACGACTACCTTTTAGCTTACAAGCTTACTACTGAAAAGTGCAAACGACAGTTTCTTCTCTGTTACATGAAGATGTTAATTCTTATGCTGGGACCGCAGGCGTCTCGCCTGCTTTCCCACAAGAGCGCCACTGGCGTTTCCTGCAGGCGAGACGCCTGCGCTCCCAGCAAGCGTCACTGTGCGATTGCGTTGTCGATTGCACGCCAAAGCTCGTTGCGACCGCGGCCGCTTTTGGCCGAGTAGGCCATTACGCTATCGTCAGCGAGCACCCGGGCGATGTGCTCCAAATTCTTTCTCAATTCGTTGTTCGAAAGCTTATCGGATTTTGTGGCAACAATTAACCGTGGCTTTTCATATTCCTTAAGCCACTCGTGAAGCTGCAAATCCTGTTTTGTGGGTTCGTGGCGCGAATCTACGAGATGAATTGATAGCACAAGCTGGCGGCGCTTGGCAAGAAAAGCCGTGACCATCTCGCCCCAGGTGGATTTTATATTCGCCGGTACGCGTGCGTACCCAAAGCCCGGAAAATCGACGAAACGAAAACGCTCGTTTATTGTGAAGAAGTTCAACGACTGTGTACGGCCGGGAGTTGAAGAAGTGCGCGCGAGACCGCGAACGGAGAGCAGGGAATTGATCAGACTCGACTTACCGACGTTTGAACGACCGAGGAAGGCGATTTCGGGTTTGGGGTCGTGGGGCCAGTCTGTTTCCTGGAAGGCGCTCTTCAGAAATTCGGCGCTGGTAACCTTCATCCGGGTAGGAATGAGGAGCGGCTGAATGACAGCCGCCCCTCGAAAGTACTAGTCGCCGGAAGCGGCCGCGGCCTGGGCAGCGTTCTTCTGCTTCCAGATCTCGATCATCTTCTGCATGCGCTCTCTGATCGTGGCGAGACGCTGCTCGTAATCCGGAATCGCTTTCACTGTCTGCTCGAGATGCCCGAGGAAATTCGGATTGCCCATCATTTCGCGCAGCATCGGCAGAAAAGGTTCCAACTTGGCGTAAACAAAAATGTGTTCGCCGTTGGCGTCGTTGAACATGTCCGCGTCGATCGCGCCGTTGTTGACGAGCGAGCACGCCATGTCCCAGTAAGAAATCACCATGCGATACAAACCACTCTTATCGCTGGTCAACACATCCAGAAAATCCTGGGGGCCTTCGGGACTGAACGTAAAGAACCAATTGCGCGCGTCGCGCATCGTCTTCTCGCGCCGAAGATCGTAGAGCTTCAAGATCAGGTCAGCATCTTTGTATTTGCTCATATCACTCTCCTGTAGGTTTTAAGACGGGTTACACAAAGAAGCACAAAAATACCCTATAAGAGGTGTGTCTTCTTTGTGCCTTTTTGTGTTAACTGGTCTGAATTCCCTGTGATGGCTGCTCGGTCGTCCAGAGCGGCGGACCTTCGCCGGCGGCTGCCTCGGTCGGGCAAGCCTCTTCGAGCGCCAGCGACAACACCTCATCGATCGTTTCCACAAAGTTGACCGTGAGTACGTCGCGCACTTCTTCCGGAATCTCGCCGAGATCCTTCTCGTTGTCTTTCGGCAGGATGATCGTGTCGATGCCGAAGCGATGAGCAGCGAGTACTTTCTCTTTCACGCCACCGATCGGGAGCACGCGTCCGCGCAGGGTGATCTCACCCGTCATCGCGACGTTCCGTTTCACTGGAACACGCGTGAGCGCCGAAGCCATAGCCGTAGCCATCGTGATACCGGCTGACGGACCATCTTTCGGGATCGCGCCTTCCGGAATGTGAATGTGCAGATCGCGTTTGCGAATAAAGTCGAGACTCATGCCGAGCCGTTCGGCGCGGGCCTTGATGCAAGTCAGTGCGGCTTGTGCCGACTCCTGCATCACGTCGCCGAGTTTGCCGGTGAGCGTCACGCCGCCACGTCCTTTCACGAGCGTGGCTTCGATCTGAAGTACTTCACCGCCGATCTCCGTCCAGGCCAAGCCGGTAGCAAGACCAATCTCGCTATTCGCGGCAATACCTTGCTGGCGGAACTTGATCGGGCCGAGCATCTCGCGTACACGTGCGGCATCGATCGAGTCTTTCGCTGTCTCGCCAAGTTGCTCAGAGACAAACTTGCGCGCGATCTTGCGGCAGCACGAACCAATCTCGCGTTCGAGATTGCGCACGCCGGCTTCACGCGTGTAGTGACGAATGACTTCGAGGATTCCCTCGTCAGTGAAATCGATCTGTTCGGGTCGCAGACCGTTGCCTTCGGCTTGTTTGACCACGAGGTGACGTTTCGCGATCTCGAGTTTCTCGCGTTCGGTGTAACCGGAGAGGCGGAGAATTTCGAGGCGGTCCTGCAACGCTGGCGGAATCGTGTGCAGCACGTTCGCGGTGGCGATGAAGAACACTTTCGAGAGATCGTATTCGACGTCGAGATAGTGATCCTGGAACGTGTGATTCTGTTCCGGATCGAGCACCTCCAAAAGGGCCGCACTCGGATCGCCGCGGAAGTCCGCGCCGAGCTTGTCGACCTCGTCGAGCAGGATCACCGGATTTACCGTGCCGGCCTTCTTCATCATCTGAATGATCTGTCCGGGCAGTGCGCCGATGTACGTGCGCCGGTGCCCGCGAATTTCCGCTTCGTCGCGAACACCCCCGAGTGAGAGTCGCACAAACTTCCGGCCCGTAGCGCGCGCGATCGATTTACCAAGACTCGTCTTGCCGACTCCCGGCGGACCAACAAAGCAGAGAATCGAACCTTTCGGGTTCTTCACTAACTGCCGCACCGCGAGATACTCGAGGATGCGCTCTTTGATCTTTTCGAGGCCGAAGTGATCTTCGTTGAGCACTTCTTCCGCTTTCACCAGGTCCTTGATCTCTTTCGACTTCTGTTTCCATGGCACACTGATCAGCCAGTCGATGTAAGTGCGGGAAACAGTTCCTTCGGCGGACATCGGCGGCATGGCCTCGAGCCGATGCAGTTCCTGCATGGCTTTCTCTTTGGCCTCTTCGGTCATGCCCGCTTCTTCGATCTTCTTCTTCAGATCTTCGAGTTCGGCTTTCTCATCTTTGCGGCCGAGCTCTTTGTGAATCGCTTTGATCTGCTCGTTGAGATAGTACTCTTTTTGCGCCTTCTCCATCTGGCGCTTCACGCGCGTCTGGATCGTGCGGTCGAGTTGACGTTTCTCGATCTCGGTTTCGAGCAATTCGATCAACCGTTGGAGACGAGCCTGCGTCGAGAAGATCTCGAGCAGTCCTTGTTTGTCTTCGACTGAGATTCGCAGTTGCGAGGCGAGCGCATCGGCGAGATGCGACGGCTCCTGATTACGCAACGCAGTCTGCAACGCATCCGTCTGTGTGTCCGGCGCGAGCCGCAGGTGCTGTTCGACGAGTTGACCGACCTTCTGAATTAAAGCATCGAGGCGCGTTCCTTCCTCGTTCACTACGGGCGCGCGACGCACGAGCGCCATGAAAGCGCCATCGCTATTTTCAACGCGCACAGTCGTGGCTCGTTCGCGTCCCTCGACCACTACTTTGATCTGGCCGTTGTCCTGTTTTTGCGACTGAAGAATGCGGCCGAGCGTGCCAACGCCGTAGATTTGGTTAGGCGCAGGCTCATCGACGGTCGCATCATGCTGGGTCGCTAAAAAAATGGTCCGATCGCCCGCGAGCGCCTGCTCGAGGGCGCGGACAGATCCGGGGCGGCCGATTTTGAAGGCGACTTTAGTAAACGGAAATATCACGACGTCCCGAATGGGCACCATCGGGTACCAGGCTACGTCGGCGGGGGTTCTGTCTGAGTATTCTTCCATGGTTTGAAACAGCTTTCCCTGGGGGGCCTTTGCCGTAAAAAGAGGCCTAATTGTAATTCATTTCCTACAGGTGCGCTACTTTGGGAAATTTTCGATTGCCAATTGCCGATCGTCGATTTTACGCTGTTTGGGCGGGCTACTTAGGGTTTAAATCGGCAATCGGAAATTGGCAATCGGCAATGACTAGGCCGCGGCGCCGTCAATTCCAGTGAGGCCTTCACCCGGAACCGCGCGGCGGCGCTCGACCATCTCGCTCGTGATGACAAATTCCTTAACACGTTTCTGCGAGGGCAGGGTGTACATGGCGTCAAGCAGCAGTTCCTCGAGAATCATCATCAGGCCGCGGGCGCCGACCTTTCTCTCGACGGCCTGCCGGGCGACAGCCTTGAGAGCGTCTTCGGTGAACTTCAACTTGACGTTATCGAAATCAAACTTCTTCTGATACTGCTTGACGAGCGCGTTCTTCGGCTCGGTAAGGATCTTGATCAACGCGCCTTCGTCGAGCTCGTGCAGCACGCCGCACACAGGCAGGCGGCCGACAAACTCCGGAATCAATCCGAAACGAATCAAATCTTCGGGCTGCACTTGCCCGAGTGCTTCGGCATGACGATGACTGCCGCTCTTGACCTCGGCATGGAACCCGAGTGACTTGTTGCGCAGCCGCTTTTCGATCACTTTTTCAAGACCGACGAATGCGCCGCCGCAAAGGAAGAGAATGTTGGTCGTGTCGACCGGGAAGAATTCCTGATGCGGATGCTTGCGACCGCCTTGCGGTGGAACATTGGCAACAGTGCCTTCAAGGATCTTCAACAACGCTTGCTGTACGCCTTCGCCGGAGACGTCGCGCGTGATCGACGGGTTCTCGTCTTTGCGACAGATCTTGTCGACCTCGTCAATATAGATGATGCCTTGTTGCGCGCGTTCGACGTCGCCGTTCGCAGCCTGCAGGAGTTTGAGAATGATGTTCTCGACGTCTTCGCCGACGTAACCGGCTTCAGTCAATGTCGTCGCGTCGACGATCGTGAAGGGCACGCTCAACATGCGGGCGAGCGTTTGCGCGAGCAACGTCTTGCCCGTTCCCGTCGGACCGATCAGCAGGATGTTTGCTTTCTGGATCTCGACGTCCGAACGACGGCGGCCGAGCTCGATGCGCTTGTAGTGCTGATAAACAGCGACGGCCAGGCGCTTCTTCGTTTCCTCCTGGCCGATGACGTATTCGTCTAAGAAAGTTTTGATCTCGCTGGGCTTCGGCAGCGGCGGGCGAGTAGCTACCGACTCTGCCTGCTGATCGTCAGTGATGATCTCGTTGCAGATGTCGATGCACTCGTTGCAGATGTAAACGGTCGGACCGGCAATGAGCTTCTTAACTTCATTCTGTGATTTACCACAGAATGAACAGCGCAGAGTATCATCGGTTCGTCTCACCATAATGTCTTACTAGCGGAAGCTCCTTTAGGAATGGGGTCCGGTATTACTCCCGGTGCGCGATGACCTCGTCTATTAAACCATATTCTTTCGCTTGCATGGCAGACATAATTTTATCGCGCTCAACATCGCGTTCGACCGTGTCGTACGTTTGACCGGTGTGCTTGGCGATGATCTGGGACGTCAGTTCGCGCATCCGCAGGATCTCTTCAGCCTGGATGCGAATATCTGTCGCCTGACCTTGCGATCCGCCTGATGGTTGGTGAATGAGGATACGAGAGTTGGGAAGAGCGAAGCGTTTTCCTTTAGCGCCGGCGGCGAGTAGTAAGGCCGCCATCGAGGCGCATTGCCCGACGCAGATCGTAGTGACGTCAGGCCGGATGAATTGCATCGTGTCGTAGATCGCCATCCCCGCCGTAATCGAACCACCAGGTGAATTGATATAAAGGTTGATGTCCTTTTCGGGATCTTCCGCTTCGAGGAAGAGTAGTTGGGCTACGATTAGGTTGGAGATCTGATCGTCGATCGGGGTACCCAGGAAAATAATATTGTCTTTCAAAAGTCGTGAGTAAATATCGAAGGCTCGTTCGCCTCGCGAAGTTTGCTCGACGACCATGGGGACTAAAGCCATAGAATTCTTCCGACCTCTTTTAAGAACAAAGGACCGAGGTTTGTTTATGCGGAAGCCTCGTCACTCTTCGACGATGACTCGTCACTCGTCTCTGCCTCAGCGTCCTTTGGTTCAGTCCACTCAGTGTCTGTGATGTTCGCGTTTTCAATTAGAAGATCGAGCGCTTTACGATTGCGCAATCTGTGCGCGATGCTACGTTCGCCTCCACTCTTTGTCAAGGCAGCCCGCACTTGCTCTACTGACTGTTGTGAGCCAGTTGCGATCCGTTCGATCTCAGCTTCCACTTCTTCGTTTGAGACCGTGATATTTTCGGCCTCGGCGATCTGATCCAGCAGCATCGTCGCGCGTACATCTTCCTCGGCTTGCGCCTTCAACTCTTCGCGCGCGCCATCCCAATTGAGGTTTGCATTGCGTGGATCGACACCGTGGTTCATCATGTCGCGCACGACGGTT
>DASXXL010000767.1:0-4992 GCA_036503085.1 Pyrinomonadaceae bacterium
AGTAGAGCGGGCGCGTTGGGACGTCGCGCGGCCTGTTGCTCGAAGAGTTGATGAACGAGCAGATTGGACGAAAACTGCTGCGCAGTGTCGTTCCACAGTTGCAGTTGCTGCTGCTCTTCAAGAGTTAAGACGGGCAGATCAGAAAGACGCGCATCAGGATTCGCGACGATGCCTTCCAGCAAAACTTGCAGATGCTGCGCCATGCGCTCCATCCGCTCGTGCGCAAAGATGTCTCTGATGTACTCGATCGAGATCGTAAAGCCGTCCGGCGTTTCCGTCATCGCGAGCGTGATATCGAACCGCGACGCGCCGTTATCAATGTCGATGTGGCTGGCAGTCAAACCCAAAAACTGCATCGCCGTCGCTTCCGGAAAATCGAGATAAAGAAAGGCCACCTGCGCAATCGGATTGCGGCTCGGATCCTGTATCGGCTTCAACTCCTGCACGAGTTTGCCAAAAGGAACCTCCTGATGCGCAAACGCTCCCACACATGCGTCCTGCTCGCGTTTGAGCAATTCGCGAAAGGTCGGACTGCCCGAAAGATCTGTGCGCACGATCAGCAGGTTGAGCAGATAACCGACAAGATTTTCCGTTTCGGGACGCAGCCGCGTGCCGATCGGAGTGCTGATGAGCAGGTCGTGCTGATTCGTGTAGCGATAGATCAGAGTCTTGTAGGCCGCCATCAATGTCATGAACATCGTGACGCCCTCGCGACGACTCAACTCCTTCAACCCGTCAAGCAAACTCTTGGGATAAGTGACATAGACACGCGCGCCGTGAAAATTCTGAATCGGCGGACGCGGAAAGTCTGTCGGGAAATCGAGAACGAACGGCGCGCCGGCGAGTTGCTCACGCCAGTAGTCCAAATCTTTCTGATACTCGTCGCCGTTCATGCGCTCGCGTTGCCAAACCGCATAGTCGGCAAACTGTATCGGCAGTTCCGGCAACGGCGACGGCTGTCCGGTGGCAAAGGCCTGGTAAAGCACCGCGAGTTCTTTCTCGAAAACAGCAAACGACCAGCGATCCGTGATCGCGTGATGCATGTTGACTTGCAGCACGAAATCGTCTTCGGCCAGACGCAACAGACCGACGCGCACCAGCGGGTCCTTTTCCAGATCGAAAGGACGAGCAAACTCTGCGGTCGTCAAACGCACTGCTTCGTCGTAGCGTTGGTTTGCGGGAAGATGCTCCAAGCTGACAGGTTCGAGAGTGATCGCGAGTTCGGGCGCGATGACCTGCACCGGCAGGCCGTCGACTGACTTGAGAGTTGTGCGCAACACTTCATGCCGGCGAATCAGCTCATTGATGACGCGCTCCATGACGGAGACGTTGAGCGAGCCACGAATACGGCTGGCGTTGAAGATGTTGTAAGCCGTGTTGCCGGGCTGCAACTGGTCTATAAACCAGAGTCGCTCCTGATCGACAGAAGCAGGGCAAGTGGCGGAGTCGCTGTCCGGCCGGCGCGGGATGGTCTGCACTGCCGTGGCTTGGGTGCGCAGCCCCTTCTGTTTCAGACGAGCGTCAAACAAAGCGCGCTGTTCGGGCGTCAAAGCCGAGATTCGTTCGGAGATGTCTTTTTGTGCGGTGGTCATCGCTTTTGGTAGTGGTCTCTTAACTCATTCAGGTATTGCAGATTTTCGAGTACTGCATCGGCTGCGACGCCGAAATCGACGAGGCAAGCAACCTCATCGACATCAATTGCGAGTAGTTGATCGACGACACGCGAGCACTTCGCCGGAGTACCCATCAACGTGTTGTTCTCAAAATAGAGTTCAAACGCGGCATTCATGATGGCGTCGCGGTCGGCCTCGGTGACTTCTTCGGCGGCGACGCGCACGTTGTCATACTGTTTGAAGTAAGAGCGCAGGTAATGAGTGAAAGGCGCGCGTACCTGCTCTTTCACCGCATTGTTATTCTGTCCGACAAAAGTGTGCATCATGATGGAGACGATGCCTGTCCGCGGATCGTGGCCGCCACGCGCGCGCGCTTCACGATAACTGCGAATGCGATCCGCGAGATCTTCAAACGAGTAACCAATCAGCGCGGCAAGAACGTTGGCGCCGATCTCTCCGGCGCGAATCCACGTCTCGGGACTGCCCGCGCTGGTAATCCAGATCGGCAGACGTCTTTGCAAAGGCTTCGGCAGCAGCCTGACCGGCACTTCCTGATCACCGACGCCGGGCATCATGAAGGTCTCGCCCGCCCACAATCTTTGAATCAGTTCGATGTGACGAAACATCACTTCCTTGCGATCTTCATAAACTGCGGGCGCGAAGATGAAGTCGTCAGGATGCCAGCCGGAAGCGAAAGAGACAGCCGCGCGACCGTTGGATAGATTGTCTACGACTGACCACTCTTCGGCGACGCGCACCGGATGATGCAACGGCAAAGCGACGCTGCCCGCACGAATCTGCACACGTTCAGTGATCATCGCGAGGGCGGCGCCGAGCACGGAAGGATTCGGGTAAAGGCCGCCGAAATCTTTGAAGTGTCGTTCGGGCGTCCAGACAGCGCTGAAGCCGTTGCGGTCGGCAAACTTCGCGCTCTCCAGGACGAGTCGATACTTGTCGGGAGAATCTTTTGAGCCATCGTCCGAGAAGAAGTAGAGACTGAAGCTCAGACTTTTCGCGCTGGGCTTACTCTTCCAGTCGAGTTCGTCTTGGTCCTGCTCTGTTGGTTGCGTAGAAGTTTCGACCTCAACGACCGCCGCTGTCTGTTCAACCGGCGAACGCAAGCCCTGCTTCTTCAACCGCAACTCCAGCAAGGCGAGTTGCTCCGGCGTGAGCGAAGAAAAGCGTTTCGATATATCGTCCATCTTATTTTGTGAGCCACAAAGAGGCACAAAATGCACAAGAGGAAGGTCAAACGTTTTGTGCCTTCTGTGCCTTTTCGTGGCTTTACTCGTTATTTAATTCTTGCGTGAGCGTGGCCTGTAGTTCATCAGGTGATAATGATTCGATCTCGCGCAACAGGCGTTCGATCTCTTCGGCTTCTTTCTCACGCAGGCGTGTTTCCGCGATCGCGGCTGCCAGGCCAGCCACGGTCGGCGTTTCGAACAAGGTGCTCAGCGGCAGCTCGATTTGAAAATCCTTGCGCACGCGCGAGATGAGTTGAATTCCCAATAGAGAGTTGCCGCCCAACTCAAAGAAGTTGTCGTGCACGCTCAAGCGTTGCAGACCAAACAACTCTTCCCAAAGCGCCGTCATCGCCGCTTCGACTTCATCCCGCGGCGCCAAGTAATCGCCGTTCGCTTCCGTGCGCGTCCGCGCGAAGCCCGCGGTCACGTTCGTTTCCAACTGATCCAACAGACTCGTGCCCGCGGCGTTTTGCTGTTGGTCCATGAAGGCCTGGAAATCCGTGGTCGAGACAATAACCTGCGGTTGCGAGCCGGATAGGAGAAGCCGAAACACTTCCACACCTTCAGCCAGTTTGACGCCATACGCTTCGCGCGCCTCCGCAAACTGCGCCTGAAATTCCGGCACTGACGCCAGCGACGCTTCCTGCCACGTCTCCCACTGCGGCACGTGCCAGTCGATGCTCACGGTGAAGTTATCGCCACCCACTGCGCTTGCATGTGCGAAGGCGTCGAGAAACGCATTCGCGGCACAGTAATCTACTTGACCAAACACGCCCGTCAGCGCCAACGACGTCGAGAAGAGGACGAAGAAATCGAGCGCAGCGTCTGCAAGCGCAGCCTGTAATGCGCGCGTCCCCAAGATCTTCGGCGCGAACACGGGGCCGATCATCTCTTTCGTCTTCAGTTGAATCAGGCCACCAGACGTGACCGAGGCGGAGTGAACTACGCCGTTGATCTCGCCGAACCGCGCGCGCGCGTGGGCAACGATTGCGGCCACAGCTTCGTGACTCGTAAAGTCAGCCTCGAGCACCAACACTTCAGCGCCCGCGTCTTCAAGCTCCTGCACTTCTCGCACGCGCTGACTCGTCGAGTCGCCGATGAAAATCAGACGCGCGTGCGCGGCTTCCGCCAGATAACGAGCGATGGCAAAGTCTATGTCGCTCATCCCGGTGAGTAGATAAACACCGTGCTCGCGCAAACGCGGCGGCAGTTGTTCACCAACGACAGCGTCATTCACGCGCAAAGGCTCGAACGTTTGCACCCAGCGATGTCGCCCGCGATAAGCAACGACAGTTTCCGACGGCAAAGCCGCAAACTCCGCGATCAGATTTTTGGCGAGCCTTGCTTCAGCCTCACTTCCCGGCGCGGGCAGAGAGATGTCCACGACCCGACACCTGATCGACGGGTATTCCTGCGGAATGACTTTGCATGGACCAAGCACCGTCGCTTTCTCGGGCAGCAACGACTCATCGCCAATCACTTCCTGCAGGTGATTGGTCACCACTTCGATTTGCACTTCGTCCGTCAAACTATGCTCGCCCAAAACCTGGGCCAGGTAAATCAAGCTGTAGCAGCCTCTGGCTTGCGTCTCCGTGTACCAGTCGAAGTTTGACGCCACGGCAGCATCCGGCGTCACGCCCCACAGGTGAATGATTCGCGTGGGCACTTTGTCGAGCGCACGAATCTCCTTCAGCAACGATTCGTAGTTGCCGCGATGATGAGGATTGAGCGCGAAGACGCGTTCGCCGAGCTTGTCGAACTGCTCGCTCGCCATCACGTGGATGACGAACTTCCCTTCACTTTCCAGACGGCGAACCACCTGCGCGCCCACGCCACACGGGTCCGCTAAAACAATCCAGCAGGACTTTTCGGTCGCCTCATCTTTATGCGTCGACACGGGCGCGGCTGTGCGTTTCCACGAAGGAACGTAGAGATAATCGGCGGGCTTATGCCGTCGCGTTAGTGCGTCTGTTTGTTTGCTGTCCGAACGGGGAGGATCGATCCAGTATCGCCGTCGCTCGAACGGATAGGTCGGCAGCGGGATGCGCCGGCGCACCGTTTCCTCTTCGTGCAACGCCGTCCAATCGATCTCGACGCCGGCGGTCCAGAGACGTCCCAGAGTACGCAGCATGTAT
>DASXXL010000768.1:0-2581 GCA_036503085.1 Pyrinomonadaceae bacterium
CGTGGGGCAACGGCCTCTGCTTCGTTGATGAAAACACGCTTTTCACCGGACGATAATCATGAACGACTATGACTAGAGTGCCCACTTATCAAGCGGCGGTCATTGCGGCGCCGATTGTCGTCGAGCACTTCGCGCGGCACATCAGGGAAGCGCACATCGACAGCGAAGAACAGATCGCGCCGCAACCCGAAGCAGCGGAGATCGCCGCGATCGTCGACGCCACGTTTTGGGCCAGCTTTCGTCCCGAGGAAGGTCGCTTTCCGAAGATCTCGCTCGCGTATCTTTCGCCCGAAGACGCGGGCCAGCCGCTGATCTTCGAACGCCCGTTGCCGCTGACCGCCGGCATGCTCATGAAGCTCGCGCCTGCGGTCGAGCGTCCTGAAATTCATCTCGGTGTTTGGAAGTTTGATAACGAGCTGCGCGTGTGGGGCGCGACACGCACGATTCCGAGTTTCTGTTTCGTCATCGAAGACATCGAGCCCGGACTGCTGGTCATCAAGCACCGCCGGCTCGACGGCTTTGGCAAGTACGCAAACGTCGCGGTGCTCAAGGGCGAGCGCGTGAAGATCATCGACGAGCGCGGCACGAGCCTGCCCGACTGCCCTTCACTCCTGCGCGCGCTGCTCGCGTTTACTGCCGGGCCGACGCAGCAATCGCTGAACGTGCTGGTCCAACTCGCGGCCTCGATGCGGGCGCACGGTCACGGCGGTATTCTGCTCGTCGTGCCGCCGGGAAGCGATGTTTGGCGCAACTCGATCGCCCAGCCGATTCTTTACTCGGTGACGCCGTCGTTCTCAGCGCTGTCTGAATTGCTGCGGCAGGAAGTCGACGAAGAAAAGCGACGGCCGTGGGAGAGTGCGTTGCGCCGCGCTGTTGATACGATCGGCGGGCTGACCGCAGTCGACGGCGCTACGGTCATAAACGATCAATATGAAGTGCTCGCGTTTGGCGCGAAGATCCGGCGCAAGGAAGGAAGTCCGCCAGTTGATAAGTGGGTCGTTACGGAGCCGGTCGTTGGAAACGTCGGCGTCGTGGTCCAACCGACCGAGCAGGGCGGCACGCGACACTTGTCCGCGGCGCAGTACGTCTACGATCACCGCGACGCGCTCGCCCTCGTCGCCTCCCAGGACGGACGCTTCACAGTCTTTGCGTGGTCACCGTGCGAAGAGATGGTCCACGCCCACCGCGTCGAGTCGTTGTTGATGTAACTAATTGAGAGACGCGCGACAACTCACGGCGTGAACATGCGACGGAAGATGATGCCGGAGTAGTTCAACTGCATCGCCCGACCGTTAACGATCGATTCGAAGGCGATCCAGTCGGGGGCTTCGGGATCGCCGACGCCGAACTTCCCGTCACCGCGCGCGACCAGCGGGACAGTGCTGTCCAGAAACAATTGCCCGCGCCGCAAGACGACGCGGGTGTCGCCGTACCACGGACTGTCGTTGAAATAATGACCCGCTAAACCTTCCCACTCCTTCGGCGTTTCAAACGAACGCGGACCGTTATAACGCGGGCCCGCATACCACTCCGCGCCGTGATATGCCTCCGTCACCTGCCGGTTCTCACGCACAAACCCGAGCACGTAACGATCGAATTCCGGATGCTTAACGACGAAACGATCACCACCGCCCGCGTGTTGAAGCACAACCTTGCGGCCATTGTGCACGAGGAAGAGTTTGTCGCCTTCAGCGGCGAGCTCGAGTTTCTTGCCGCCGGGCGAAGTGTAGACACCCGCGTAATCCGCGGCGTTCTTCACTTCATCAAGCGGCGGCCAAACGGGCGCGTCCGGCAGCGCTTTGTTCGCGAGCGAGGCATTCAAAAGATCAACGGCGAACTTCGTCACTGGGACAGGCCGATAACCACGCAGGTTCGCATTCACCGAAGCAAACGCGCCGACACCCGCGCCCAGATCGACGTCGATCGACGAACTAAAGGCCACCATGCCGCCGGTATGACGCAAACGCGTGTGCCCCGCAATATCACTCACCCAAAAACCATAACCATACCCAGCAGGTTCACCGCGAAACGGCGAATCGACCGCGGACGTCGTGAACAACTTGAACGACTCTTCCGAAACGAGACGCCCCTTCGGCAACGCGCCGCGATTGAGCAACATGCGCATGTACTTCGCCATGTCAGCGGGCGTGGAAGCAATGCTGCCCGCCGCGACGTCGACTTCGATCCACTGCGCTTCCGCGAGTGGCCCACCGTAAACAAACGGCTGACTCTCGTTGAGCGGCTCGTAACCAACGGCCATTTGCCGGCGCAGATCGTTGCTAATGATCGGCGCGCTTGCGTTCATGCCCAACGGCGCAAGCAGGCGCGCGCGCATCGCTTCCGCAAACGGCCGCTTGTCGAGTGCTTCGATCAGAAAACCGAGAATGTTGTAGCCCGTGTTGGAGTAGAGAAAACGTTTGCCCGGCGCGTAACCGGTCCACAGTTCACGCAACAACGCGTCGAGCAGCAGCGGCGCACCGGGCAATCCGGCAGTGTGACTGAGCAGATGGTGCGTCGTGACAGGCTCGAACTTCGAACTGATCTTCAACCACGGCAGATACTCGACGACAGGTTTGTTCAG
>DASXXL010000769.1:0-3656 GCA_036503085.1 Pyrinomonadaceae bacterium
TGGAACGCCGACGGCGTCCGGCTCACCTCCCAGGGGACCACCACCAACCGGCCGCCGTGGAGCAGCGCGCCCCAGATCTCCCACACGGAAAAGTCGAAAGCGAAGGAGTGGAAGAAGGTCCAGACGTCGTTTTCGTCAAACTTGAATTCGTGCTGGGTGGCGGCGAAGAGACGCGTCACGTTGCCGTGTGTAACGAGCACGCCTTTCGGATTGCCGGTTGAACCTGACGTGTAGATGACGTAAGCGAGATTGTCGGCGGTGGTCTGCGCGTCGAGGTTCTCGCACGGATAAGTGCTGATCAGTTCGCGTTGCTCTTCGAGATCGATCCAACGGCCAGCGTAATCGGTGATCGCATCTCGCAGGTTACGTTGCCCGATAATGACATTGATCTGCGCGTCCTGGACCATGAACGAGAGTCGCTGCGACGGATAGCCTGGATCAAGCGGGACGTACACGCCGCCCGCTTTCAGAATGCCGAGCAGTCCGACGATCATCTTGCTGCTGCGCTCCATGCAGATGCCGACCTTCGACTCCGGACCAACGCCGAGCTCGCGCAGGTAGTGTGCGAGTTGATTGGCTCTACTATTGAGATCCGCGTAGGTGATGACCTCATTTTCAAACGTTAACGCGATGGAGGCCGGCGTCTTCTCCGCTTGTAGTTCGAAGAGATGGCTCAGGCTTTCTGTCGCTTCGAATCGCGCTTGCGTACCTTGGGCCAACAGTTGTGACTTTTCTTCAGACGAGAGGAGTTGCAACTGCGAGAGTCGTTGCGTCGGATCGGCGACGATGCTGGCCAACAGGTTCTCGAAATGTGCGGCCATGCGCTCGATCGTTGCCGCTTCAAACAAATCGGTGTTGTATTCGACAGAGCCGCGCAGGCCATCCGGCTCTTCCACGATTGCGAGCAGCAGATCAAACTTCGCCGTGCCCGTGTCGACTGGCAAGGGATCGAGTTTCAGCCCGGGCACTTCCAGACTCTGCACCGGATCGTTCTGGAGCACGAAGCCGACCTGGAACAACGGCGTCCGGCTCAAGTCTCGCTCCGGTTGCAACTGTTCGACGAGTTTCTCGAAGGGCACGTCGTCATGGGCGTACGCTGCGAAGGCCGTACTGCGCACGCGGCGCAGGAGTTCGTTGAAATCCGGGTCGCCGCTTAGGTCGCCGCGCAGCACGAGCGTGTTGACGAAGACACCGATGAGATTCTCGGTTTCGAGTCGATTGCGGCCAGCGATGGGTGTGCCGATGACGATGTCGTCTTGCGTTGAATAGCGATGCAGCAGCGTTTGAAACGCGGCCAGCAGCGTCATGAATTTCGTGGCTCGCTGTTGTTGGGCCAGGCTGTTGACAGCTTCACTGAGTTTGGGCGCGATGGGGAACAAGTATCTGGCGCCGTGATAGGTTTGGACCGGCGGCCGCGGCCGATCAGTCGGCAGATCGAGCACGGGAAGTTGATGCAGTTGGCGCTGCCAGTAATCAAGCTCGTTGGCGAGTAGTTCGCCTTGCAGCAACTCGCGTTGCCACGCGGCGTAATCGACGTATTGGATCGGGAGATCTTCGAGTGGTGACGTTTGGTTTTGCGAGTAGGCAGCGTAGAGCGTGGCCATTTCGCGCACGAGGACGCCCATGGACCACTCGTCGCCGACGATGTGGTGAACGGTAAGCAATACGACGTGCTCTTCGTCGGCGAGACGGAGCAGGCGCACGCGCAGGAGTGGCGCGTGGGAGAGGTCGAAAGGTTTTTGCGCTTCTGCGCGCGTGATGCGTTGCAGCTCTTCGTCGCGGTCGTATGGTGCTAGATGTCGCAGGTCTTCGACCGGGAGAGTGAGTTTGATTTCAGGCTCTATATTTTGAGTGGCGCGGCCGTTGACTTCGTAGAAATGGGTGCGCAGTGATTCGTGACGCTTGAGCACTTCGTTGAGCGTCTGCTCGAGCGCAGCAGTGTTCAAGTGGCCGGTGAGGCGAACGGCGGCGGGGATGTTATATAAAGGACTGCCGGGTTCGAGTTGGTCCAGGAACCAGAGTCGCTGCTGGGCGAAGGAGAGTGGCAACACGCCATCGCGCGGCAACACTCCGAACGGTGGTCCTTGCGTCGTTGGCTTGCGCGTGGTTTGTGCCTGTTCCAGGTAAGCGCTCAGTCCGGCCAGAGCAGGCGTTTCGAACAGTGCGCGCACCGGCAGTTCGATGTGGAATGCTTCTCTGATGCGTGAGACCACTTGCATTGCGAGGAGCGAGTGCCCGCCGAGGGCGAAGAAATCGTCTTGTCTGCCGACTCGTGGGAGTTGCAGCACTTCGGCCACAATCGCGGCGAGTACTTCTTCTGTTGGCGTGCGCGGCGGTTCATAGACTGCCGTGCTTACTAGCGCGGCTTGATCCGGCTCGGGTAACGCTTTGCGGTCGAGCTTGCCGTTCGGTGTCTGCGGCAGAGCGGTGAGAGTCACGTAGTAACTCGGCACCATGTAATCAGGCAGCCGTTGTTGCAGATGCGCGCGCAGTTCGCTAGCCGAGACAGTCGCTGTTACACCCAAGCCTCGATCCGCGGAGATCTGCTCTTCAAGATCCGCAAGATCCCCACTTGGTACGACGTACGCCACCAGTCGCTCACCGCGTACTGCGACCGCTGCGTTGCTGACACTCTCGTGTTCGCGTAACGCTGCTTCAATCTCACCTAACTCGATGCGATAGCCACGCAGTTTCACCTGCTGATCGCTGCGACCGAGATATTCGATCTCGCCGCTCGGTAGATATCTACCTTCATCTCCTGTGCGGTAAAGCCTCTGGCTGCCCCGACGACTAAACGGGTCGGGCATGAAGCGCTCCGCTGTTAGCTCACTGCGGTTCCAGTAGCCACGCGCGACGCCGTCACCACCGATGTAGAGTTCGCCGCGCACGCCAATAGGCACCGGTCGCAGTGCTTCGTCCAGCAGGTACAGTTGTGTGTTGGCGATGGGCCGCCCAAGCGCAACGCTTGCGCGCTCCGCGTCGGGCTTATCGACTGTGTGCAGCGCCGACCAGATCGTCGTCTCTGTTGGGCCGTAAAGATTGAAAACTGTGCCGTTCATCGTGCGGCTCAACTCACCAGCCAAACTCCCCGGCAGCGCCTCACCACCACACAGCACTTTCAACCGCAAAGGCCGCCCGCCCGCTGCTGTTAGGACCGCAGGCGTCTCGCCTGCATGACTCCACATCCACGCGCTGTCGTGAGTAGCAGGCGAGACGCCTGCGCTCCCAGCTTCAGCCGCAAGCGCATCGAGCAACAATCTCCACGTCGCCGGTGTCGCCTGCATCGCCGTCGCCTCACTCTCACGCAAACACGCCAACAATCTGTGTCCATCTGTGGCCGTTTCCCGGTCCGCCAGCACCAGCTTCGCACCAACACTGAGCGGCAGATAAACCTCCAGCCCCGCAATGTCGAACGCAAATGTCGTCACCGCAACGAGTGTGTCGTCTGCGGTGAGTCCAGGTTCGCGCTGCATCGAGAGGATGAAGTTCAGCAGGTTGCCGTGCGTGACCGCCACGCCCTTCGGCCGCCCCGTCGAACCTGACGTGTAGATCAGGTACGCGAGATCCTGGCTGTCGATCCGAGCGTCAACCGCCTTGCGAGACTCCCGCGCAATCTCTTTTCGCTCCTTCTCGCGGTCAAGACAAACCGCTTTCCC
>DASXXL010000770.1:0-1718 GCA_036503085.1 Pyrinomonadaceae bacterium
GCAAACACAACGGCGGCAACAATCGCAGTACCTTCGGATTGCTCGACGTGCCGGTAATGATCTTCTGCTCCAGCAAACTCTGATGTATCGGCGCAGCCTTCTCTGCAAACTCGATTCCGAGCAGGAACCCGACACCATGCACCGCCACCACCTGCTCGACATCGCGCAGCCGCTCTCTCAAATACGTTTCGACTCGCTTCACATTCTCCAACATGCGATCCGCTTCGATCGCTTCCAGCGTCGCGGTCACCGCGGCCATCGCCAGCATCCCACCGCCAAACGTCGTCCCGAGATCGTTCTCCTTTATATGAGACGCGATCTCTTTACTGACGAGGCACGCACCAACCGGCACACCACTGCCCAACGCTTTCGCCAACGAGATGACATCAGGCACGACCCCATCGCCTGCATCGCTGCCGGCGAAGAACCACTCGCCCGTGCGTCCGACACCCGTCTGCACTTCGTCGTAAATCAACACGATGCCGCACTCGTCGCATAACTCGCGCAGTGCACGATAAAAACTCGGCTCGGCCGTCCGCACACCCGCCATCGATTGGATCGGCTCCAGCATGATCGCCGCAACGTTTTCATCGGCCAGCGCACGCACCGAATCAATGTCGCCAAACTCCGCCTGCAAATGGCCCGGCACGTTTGGTTTTCCGATCTCGCGATATTTGCCGAGAAACGTCGCGCTGATCGCGTCCGCGGTGCGGCCGTGAAAGCCGCCCGAGAAAGTGATGATCTGTTCGCGCCCGGTCGCCATGCGCGCCATACGCATCGCGTTCTCGTTCGCCTCCGTGCCCGAGTTGCAGAAGAATGCTTTGGTGAGGGACGCGGGAGCGACTGAAACCAGTTTTTCCGCCGCCCGGGCACGCGCGTTCGAATAGACCAAATTGGAATAGAACAACAACTGCCCCGCTTGCTCGCGAATCGCTTTCACCACGTGCGGATGACAATGGCCCGTGCCTGCAACCGCGTGGCCGCCGTAAAGATCGAGATAGCGCTCGCCGTCGCTTGTGTAGATCCAGACGCCCTCGCCGCGTTCAGCCGCGATCGGCATCTTCTTGTAAGTCGCGAGCTGAAACTCTTCTTCGCTCGCGGCTATCTCGGGTAACAGGGCGGTGCTCATGGGTTTGTTCCTACTAGCTTCAGGCCCGTTGTTTCCTCGAGGCCGAACATAAGGTTCATGTTCTGCACTGCCTGTCCGGCCGCGCCCTTCACGAGGTTGTCGATCGCAGAGAAGACGACGACCTGTTTGCCGCGCCCGGCAAAGCCGAGGTCGCAGAAGTTCGTGGTCTTCACCCAATTGATGTCCGGCGAACCTTCCACCAGCCGAACGAAAAAAGAATCCGTGTAGTAATCCGCGAAGATCGCGCGCAACTCAGCCGCGTCGAGTGCGCGCTTCGTCTCGGCGTAGATCGACGCAAAAATGCCGCGCGCGACCGGCAGTGAATGAGTCATGAAAACGAGCTCGTTGGTCCAATCACCGACGTGTTGCAGTTCCTGTTCGATCTCCGGCACGTGTTGATGCGTGAATGGTTTGTAAGCGTAGAACGAGTTCATGCGCTGCGGATGATGTGTGTGGGCCGCAGCCTTTGCGCCCGAACCGGACGAACCGGTTTTAGCGTCGACGATCACGCGGCCATTGAGTAGACCATTCGCAACGAGCGGCGCGAGACCGAGAAGAGTCGCGGTGGCGAAGCAGCCGGGGTTGGCGA
>DASXXL010000771.1:0-3970 GCA_036503085.1 Pyrinomonadaceae bacterium
CATGATTGGCTCTACCGGCGTCGGCAAAACGGAGATCGCTCGCCGGCTGGCGCGTATGTCCAACTCGCCTTTTCTGAAGGTCGAGGCCTCGAAGTTTACTGAAGTCGGTTACGTCGGCCGCGACGTGGAGAGCATGATTCGCGACCTGACGGAGATCTCGATCGAGATGACGCGCCAGGAGAAGAGCGAAGAGGTCGCGGAGAAAGCGGAGCTCAACGTCGAAGAACGCATTCTTGATCTCTTGTTACCGCCGCCGCGTTCAAACATCGGCTTCTTCGATTACGACGCGGACACGACCGAACAAACATCGCAGGAGCTCGACAATCCGGCGCGCGACGAACAGTTTCAACGCACGCGCGAGAAACTGCGCACGCAACTGCGCAGCGGCAAGCTCGACAATCGTCTCGTTGAGCTCGAAGTCCGCGAAAAGAATTTTCCGGTGATCGAACTCGCCGGTCCGCAAGGCGTCGAAGAGATGGGCATCAACATGAAAGACATGTTGGGCAACCTGTTTCAGGGCCGTTCGAAGCGGCGCAAGATGCGCGTCGATGAAGCGATGGAGTACCTGATGCAGGAAGAGGAAGAGCGCCTGATCGACATGGACCAGGTCGCGCGCGCCGCGATCGAGCGTGTCGAAAACTCCGGCATCATCTTCCTCGACGAAATCGACAAGATCGCCGGACGCGAGTCGGGACATGGACCAGACGTTTCGCGTGAAGGCGTGCAGCGCGACATTCTGCCGATCGTCGAGGGCACGACGGTGAATACGCGTTACGGCATGGTGCGGACGGACCACATCCTGTTCATCGCCGCGGGCGCGTTTCACGTCTCGAAGCCTTCGGACCTGATTCCGGAGTTGCAGGGACGTTTTCCGATTCGCGTCGAGCTGGAGTCGCTAACTATCGAGGACTTCAAGCGAATTCTCACAGAACCGCGCAACGCCCTCATCAAGCAGTACCAGGCGATGATGGAAACTGAGGGCGTTGGGATCGAGTTCACGTCCGACGCGATCGATTCGATCGCCAACTTCGCGGCGCAGGTGAACCAGCAAACCGAAGACATCGGCGCGCGCAGGCTCCAGACCATCATGGAGAAGCTGCTCGAAGACATCAGCTTTGAAGGGCCGGATCTCGAACAAAAGAACCAGCGCATTGACGGGCGTTACGTGGAAAGAATGCTCTCCGATACTGTGAAGGACCAGGATCTCAGTCGTTACATTCTGTGATCTCTCACCTCCGCTTGAAAAGTCGCCAAGTCTTCTCTGTACACTCGCTGTGTCTCTGTGCCTCTGTGGTCAGAACAAACCACAGAGGCACAGAGACACAGAGCAGAAGGGGCTTTTTGTTTCTCCTGCTCGCGGTCGTTGTCCTTGCCGCACTCGGCTGCGGTAAACGCCGGCCTCCCTTGCCGCCGGTCGAGCGCGTGCAACAACGCACCGAGTTGCTCTCCGGCGCGCAGCAAGGCAACGAAGTGATCCTCAGTTGGCCCGCGCCGCAACGCAACGCGCCGGATTCGAGCGTGCAAAGCATCCGCCGCATCGACGTCTATCGTTTGGCAGAGAAACCGGGCGCATCGCTGGCTTTGACGGAAGACGAATTCGCCGCGCGCGCGACACTCGTCGGCTCGGTCACTTACGATCAGATCAAAACTGCCGGCGACACGTTGACCTATCACGATCCGCTCGAGCTCGGCGGACAACCAACACGCCTGCGCTACGCGATTCGTTACGTTAATGCTTCAGGCCAGCGCGCGGCGTTCTCCAACTTCCTGACAATCGAGCCGGCGGCGCGCATTGCACAAGCGCCAACGCTGCAAGCGCCCGCGAAAGTCACCGAAGACGCGATCACGATTTCGTGGACACCGCCGGCGGCCAACATTGACGGTTCGACGCCCGTGAATCTCCTCGGTTACAACGTCTATCGCACGGACAGCTCGCAGAGTGAAACGAGTCAAACGCCGCTCAACTCAGCCCTCGTGTCGGGCACGAGTTACGTCGATCAACATTTCAAGTCCGGCAACGACTATCGCTACTTCGTGCGCGCGGTTTCACTCGGCACCGGCGGCGCGCAGGTCGAGAGTCTCAATTCAAATGCAGTTGAAGTCCAACCTCGCGACATCTTTCCGCCCGCGCCCCCGGAACGTCCGAGCATCGCGCCCGATCCGTCTTTCGGCCGTCTCGCGATCTTCTTCGCCGCGAACAAGGAAACCGACATTGCCGGTTACAATATTTATCGTTCGACCGATCCGAATCTACCGAAGCAGAATTGGACCAAGCTGAATCCGGAGTTGTTGACGCGCACAAATTTCCGCGACGATAAGGTCGAGTCAGGCAAGACTTACTATTACTACATCGTCGCGGTCGACAACGCCGGCAACGTCAGCCAGCCATCGGAAGTCGCGTCAGAAACGGTACCTTAGTTTTATGAAGATCGCGCGCATCTCTCATCCGAGTCTGGACAATCGGCGTTACGCGTCGGTGATCGGTTCCGGCGTTTTGCCGTTTCCGGCGGAATATAGTTTGGAGCGCCAGGAACTACAGCAAACGACGACTTCTCTGCCGCTCAGCGAGGTAAAACTCTTTCCGCCGCTAGAACCTTCGAAGATCGTTTGCGTCGGCAGAAATTACCGCGAGCACGCCGCCGAGCTCGGCAACAAAATGCCGGAAGAGCCGCTGTTGTTTTTGAAAGCGCCGTCAGCGTTGATTGCTTCGGGAGACAACATTGAATTGCCGTCTGCGTCGCAACAGGTCGAGCACGAAGGCGAGCTGGGAGTCGTGATCGGCCGTCTCGCCAGAAACATTCCCGAGAACGAGAACCCGCTCGATTATGTCTTCGGCTACACGTGCGTGAACGACGTCACCGCGCGCGATCTGCAGCGCAAAGACGTGCAGTTCACGCGCGGAAAATCCTTCGATACCTTCTGTCCCGTCGGCCCCTGGATCGAGACCGAACTCGATCCTACGAACGCCACCGTCACGACACGACTTAACAGTGAAATAAAACAGCAAGGCAACACAGCCGACATGGCGTTTCCGGTAGCCTTTCTTATTCGCTACATCTCTGAGATCATGACACTGTATCCCGGCGATTTGATTGCGACCGGAACGCCCGCCGGCGTTTCCCGGATGAAAGAAGGCGACGTTGTGGAAGTGGAAGTCGCAGGGATCGGAGTTCTCAAAAACCAGGTTGTTAGTGGAGTCTAAGCAGGAGCATTGTCATGCAATTTTTTCTTGATACAGCCAATCTCAACGAGATACGCGAGGCGGCGGCTTTCGGCTTCGCCGACGGCGTGACTACAAACCCGTCGTTGATTGCAAAAGAAGGTAACGTCGATTTCAAACAGCACATCGCGGCGATCTGTGAGATTGTCAAAGGACCGGTTTCCGCGGAAGTTACAGCGCAGGACGTGGACGGAATGATTCGCGAAGGTCTCGAGTATTCAAAGATCGCGCCGAACGTCGTCATCAAGTGTCCGCTCACGCGCGACGGCTTGAAAGCCACGCGCAATCTTGCCGACCAGGGCATCAGGGTGAACGTCACGTTATGCTTCTCGCCGGCGCAGGCGATCCTCGCGGCGAAAGCGGGTGCTTCGTTCATCAGCCCGTTTCTCGGCCGCCTCGACGACATCGGTGAGAACGGACTCGAGCTGCTGCAAACTATCATCGAGATCTATCACAACTATAGTTGGAAGACTGAAGTTCTCGCCGCGAGTTTGCGCCATCCGATTCACGTGATCGAAGCCGCGCGCATGGGCGCCGACATCGCAACGATTCCGTTCAAGGTGATCGACCAATTATTCAATCACCCGTTGACCGAAAACGGACAGGCCCAATTCCTGGCTGACTGGGCGAAGAGTGGCAGAAAATAGCGGCGCACGCGACGATGAGATTGTCGTTCGCGTGTATAAGTACGACGGCCGCGAACATCGCACGTGGCGTGCGCGGTTGGCGCAGCAAGTTGGACCATTGGTC
>DASXXL010000772.1:0-13497 GCA_036503085.1 Pyrinomonadaceae bacterium
GATCCGCGAGCGGAGAAGCATAAGAAAGCTCTTCGCGAATCAAACACAGGGAACGAATATCGAGCCGCGACTCAGCGACCGCGTAACTCAACAGCCCCGCACTTGCCAGCAGGCTCACAAAATGCTGCACCAGCCCGTCAACGTCTTCTTCGACACCGGCGTGCGGCTCGATCTCGCGCGCCGCAAACTGGGCCACACTCTGTGCGAGATTGCGATGTTCGGGCGTGAAGAACGGAAGTTCGATCATTTGAATTTCGCTGCGCGCTTCGCCACAAACGCTTCGTAAGCTTCGCGATAATCCGGATGCTGCATGCAGATCGCTTGCGCCTGCGCTTCGCTCTCCAGTGCCGCTTCGAAGTCCATGTGAAACTCGCGGTCGAGCATCTCTTTCGTTTTGCCAAGCGCGAACGCTGGTCCACGCGCGAGCTTTTCCGCGAATTCGCGCGTCGCCGTCGCCAACTCACTCGCGGGCACGACACGATTGTAAAGTCCAATTCGCTCCGCTTCGACGGCGCTGACGAAGTCGCCCGTGTAAAGCATCTCGGTCGCTTTCGAAAGTCCAACAATGCGCGGCAACAGATACGACGCCGCCATGTCAGTCCCCGCGAGACCGACCTTCACAAACAGAAACGCGATGCGCGCGTCTTCACTCGCGATGCGCAGATCGGAAGCGAGCGCGATACAAGCGCCCGCGCCCGCAGTCGTGCCGTTCAAACTCGCAATCACCGGCTTCGGCAACGCGCGCATGTTGCGAATGAGCTCGCAGGTCAAACGCGTAAACTCCAGCAACCCTTCCATGTCGCGCTGGAAGAGTTCGCCGATGATGTCGTGCACGTCGCCGCCCGAACAGAACGCGCGACCCGCGCCAGTGATGACGACCACGCGAACGTCTCGTTCATCGCGCAACGCCGCAAACGTATCCGTCAGCTCGCGATAAACTTCAAACGTCAGCGCGTTCAAACGCTCGGGACGATTCAACGTAATCGTCGCGACACCTTGCGCGTCCTGCTCGTAAAGAAATGTTCCCGGTTGCTTCATGCCGGTATGAGTGCCATGCCTTCGATTTCCACTTTCGCCAGATCGTCGAGTAGTCCCGCCACTTCCACCAGCACCATCGCGGGAAAGTGTTTGCCCATGTGCTTGCGATATCGCTCGCCGACTTCGCGCGTTCGTCCGCGATACTCGATCTTGCTCGTCACATAAACGACGAGCCGCACGATGTGCTCCGGCTGTGCGCCCGCCGCGCGAACCACGGTCATGACATTCGCCAGCGCGCGATCAAACTGCTCGACAAAATCGTCGCTCACGATCTTTTGCTTTTCGTTCCACGCGATCTGACCGGAGATGAAGAGGAGTTTTCCGTTCGCATCGGCGAGCAGGCCATGGCTGTAACCGCTCGGCGCGCCGAGTGTTTCCGGATTAATCAGCGTAACTGGCATGTCGGACAGTTTACAGTAGTTTGTCCAGGCGGGAAGCGAGTTGTGCGG
The DNA here is from genome assembly GCA_036503085.1 of Pyrinomonadaceae bacterium. Taxonomy (GTDB): domain Bacteria; phylum Acidobacteriota; class Blastocatellia; order Pyrinomonadales; family Pyrinomonadaceae; genus PSRF01. The sequence continues at coordinate 1,488 of DASXXL010000772.1, forward strand.
CGAGATTTCCGTTGGGATCGAGGCCACCGATCGGCGCCCCCGACACGTTTCCTTCTTTGTCGAGAATCACGATCGACGGCAACTGATCGACGCCAAAGCGCTTCGACACGACGCCGTCGGGATCGCGCAGCACGGTGACTTTCAATCCATACTTCTGCGAGAACGCGCGCAGCTGTTCGTCGCTCGCATAGTTCTTCGACTTGGTATTGTCTGACTCGGTGCTGACCCAGTAAACCACGAGCCCGCGATCGGAGTATTCGTCAGCGAGTTTTCTCACACCCTGAAGTTGCGTGCGCGACAATGGCAGCCACGAAGCGCCGAACGCCAGTACGACCACTTCACCGTGCAAACTGTTGGCGGTGACCGTCTGGCCGTCAATCGATTTCAGCGAAAAGTCCACCGGCTGTTGCGCGAAACCGAGGCAAGCCGCCAGCAGCATGATGACGCCACCGAGGACCATCTTCCGAATGTTCAGAACCATCTCTTCTCCTTCGCCGAAAGCGCCTGAAGTGGCGTTCGACTGGTGTGTTGGATGAGTCCACCCGGCCAATCGTTGGTCTATTCGCGCGGCGGGTCGGGCGGAGGTTCGCCGAAAACCTCCTGGTAAAGTGCCGCGTAATCATCCCACGTATCCATGTCGCGGGCAACGTAGGGTGACTCGACAGGGACGCGTTTTAGCTCGTCGCGATGAGCATCAAAAAGAGCGCGCAGGCCGCGGTTTGGGTCGAGATTTTGTAACTCGCTGCGGTAGCGCATGTCGACGAGCACCGGATGTCCGCCGCGATTCTGCCAGGTTGGGATCACTAACGAAGCGCCCTTTTGCCATTCGGCAATGAGCTTGGACACGACGCTCGGCGGGACGGCTGGATGATCTGCGAGCGCGATCAGCGTTGCTCTTGCCGTCGGCGGAAGTTCACGAACGCCGACAGCAATAGACGCGTTCATCTCACTCGTCGCGTCGGAGTTGACAACGCAGACGACGTTGAGATGACTGATTCGTGCTCGAACCTCTTCCGCTCGATGACCCAGGACGACGACAATGTTTTCAATACCGGCTTTCTGCAGGTACTCAACGCACGATTCGATAACGGTTTGTTTGCCGAAGGGAAGTAGCGGTTTGAAAGCGCCCATCCGTTGGGAACGACCGGCGGCGAGAATTACTGCTGCTACATCTTCCACAGTAACTAAGTTTGCAGATCTTTCAAGGCCCGCAGCGTGTACTGCCGGGCCATCTGCTTGCGCCACTGATAGACGAAGTCGGTGTTGTCGAGTGGGCGGGCTTTGACGTAAGCGGCTTCGGCGGCGGCGGCGATTTGATCGTCGACTAGTGGACCACCGATGAGTGCGCAGGCGGCTTCTTTGATTTCGACCGGAGCGGGTGCGATACCGCCGAGCACGACTTTCGCGTCCTGGACCATGTCTCGATCGAGGTTTATCCACGCCGCGACGCCGAGGACGGGAAAATCAAACGCGCCACGACGACGCAGTTTTTGGTACGAAGCGCGCCAACCGTTCGCCGGTGGCAGTTGAATATCGACAAGGAGTTCGTCGGGACGTTTGTGTAAATAATCGATGCCGTCGTCGTTGTAGAAACCCGCGGCGTCGACAATGCGCTCGCCGAGTGTCGAAGCGAGTCGAAACTTTGCGCCGATCGCCACCATCACCGGAACGAGATCCGAAGACTGCACGGCCCAGCATTTCGCACTGCCGGGCGCGACCCAACAAACGTCGCCGTCTTTCTTGAGACAAAAATTTATCCCGCGGCGCCATTCGTAATTCTGATCGTAGTAGTTGCAGCGCGTGTCGAGCAGCAGGTTACCGCCGATAGTGCCCATGTTGCGCAAGATCGGGGTCGAGATGGTGCGCGCCGCCTTAGCGACAACCGGATAATCGCGATTGATGATCGGGTGTTTGCAGATGTCGGTGAGTGTGACTGACGCGCCGATGCGAACGCCTTGCGCCCCGTCGCCGGTGATTTGATTCAACTCCGCGAGACGCATCACCGAGATGACGGTCTTCGGCATCTGCTGCCGCCGCTTCATATTCGGATACAGATCGGTGCCGCCCGCGACGAACTGTCCCTCCGGCCCAGCCGCCCCCATAATCCTCACCGCCTCCGCGATCGTCTGCGGAACGTGATATTCAAATTTCGGCAGCCGCATCATAAGAGTCTTAAGCTCTCTTTGTTCTTTTCGGTTTTACTTCCGGATGGCGCGCGAGGAAACCGCCGCGTTTCATCTTGTAGCGACCGGGTTTAAGTATCCCATCTTCATCGACCCCCGCGGCCACATCGCGTTTGTAGTCCTCTTCCGAGATCTCAATGGTCACGTTTTCACCATCATCTTCGACCACGGAGAAGACAAGCGGTCTAGGGAATTCTTTCTTGCTCATAAACGTCGCGTTCTTTTCTGGTGGCTTTTCGCGCCGAAATAATCCTCACCAAGTGAGCCGTGGGCTCGGTATAAACAACAAACAATAAGCGCCGGTTCGACAAGCCAATGATAGCGAACCGCGTCTCGCGTGTTGAGTGCTCAGAGTCATAAGCTTCAAGGCCGTTCGGATCGTAGAATACTTCCGTTGCCTCCGCGAAACTGACCCGGTGCTTTAAGAAATTCTCCAACGCCTTTCTGGCGTCCCATTCGAATCTCATAGTGAGGATTGATTCGAAGCCTATTCATTTCTGTTACCCAGCTCAAGAATGCACTGCGACGCGTGGCATTTCGGTGCCGTCGCCGCCTTCCGCGGGTGTCAGGACGCGCAGGGGATCGGGCCATTCGACCGAAGGGACGGAGACAGGACCGTAGCGGGGATCGCGACCGCGGGCTTTGTCCTTCAAGGCGCGCAAGACTTTCTCAGGAGTGATCGGCACTTCATCGATGCGTAGGCCGACCGCATTGTAAACGGCGTTCGCTACGGCCGGCGGCACGGGCAATAGCGGTCCCTGGCCAACTTCTTTCGCGCCGTATGGTCCATTCGGATCGGGATCTTCGATGAGGTACGTTTTTACGTCGCACATCTCCATTGTTGTCGGACTCTTGTACTCCAGCAAGGACGGAAATTTGTGCACGACGTTTCGGTTCGTGCGATACGTCATCTCCTCCATCAGGATCTCGCCGAGCGCCATGTAGACGCTGCCTTCGACCTGCCCCATCACCAGCAGCGGATTGATCGAGCGCCCGATGTCGTGCGCGATCCACACACGCTCAACCACGACAATCCCTGTATCGGGATTCACGTCGACTTCCGCCACCGCCGCGGAATAACTGTAAGCGGGTGATGGTCCAACACCAGAACCCTTATACTTCCCAGGTGAGCGCGGCGGTGTGTACGAACCGACCGTCCCGATCGTCCCAAACTTTGACTCCGCCAACACGACCGCTTCGGCAAACGAAACACCGACTTCAGGATTCTCGACGTCAAACACGCGCCGGTCCGCGAGCGACAGGTTCTCGATCGGCACTGCGAGTTTTTCCGCGACCGCCATCACGAGCAACTCACGCGCACGCTCGGCGGCTTGAATCGCAGCGTTGCCGGTCATCAGCGTCACGCGACTCGAATAACTGCCGAGATCGACCGGCGTCAGATCCGTATCGGCCGTTACGACGCGAATGTCGAACGGATCGATGCCGAGAATTTCCGCGATGATGTAAGCGAGAATGGAATCAGAGCCCTGGCCGATGTCAGTGGAGCCGCACATCACGCAAACGCCGCCCTGGCGATCGAGTCGAAGCTGCACGCCCGACTGCGGCATGTTGTTCCAGTAGATCGGCAGACCCGCGCCGCAAATGTACGAACTGCACGCGATGCCGATGCCTTTACCGTAAGGAAGTTTGCGATTGACCGCATCCCAGGTGAAACGGTTCTTCCAATCGGATCCTTCGGCGACTTTATCAATACAAGCGCCGAGACCCATGCTGCCGATGCGCAGATAATTCGCAGTCACCGTATTCGGCGCGACGAGATGATTGCGGCGAATGTCGACCGGATCGAGAAGTAGTTGTTCGGCGATCTTGTCGAGGTGTACTTCGAGCGCGTAACGCGGTTGCGGCGTGCCGTGGCCGCGCTTTGGACCACACGGCGGTTTATTAGTAAACGCACGCAAGCCCTGAAACTTGTAACGCGGCACGTCATACGTCACCGTCTGCAAAGCGCCCGTGTAAAACGTGCTCGCAACGCCGTAACTGCCATACGCGCCGCCATCGAGAAACGACTGAAAGTGCATCGCGGTGATCGCGCCGTCGTTCTTCACGCCGGTCTTCACTTTCATCAACACCGGATGCCGGCCGCGATGACAATAGAAAACCTCTTCCCGCGTCAACGTGACCTTCACCGGACGGCCGGTGATCATCGCTAGTTTGCAAACCGCGACTTCGTGATTGAACGGATCGCTCTTGCCGCCGAAGCCACCGCCGTTCGGCGTGGCAATCACACGAATGTGAGCCGCGGGCATTTCTAAAACCTTGGCGAGCGCGCGATGAACGTAGTGCGGCGTTTGCGTCGAGCTCCAGAGCGTCAGCTTTTGATCCGCATCGAAATGCGCAACACCGGCGTGCTGCTCCATCGGCAAATGCGTGTTGCCTTCGTAGAAGAACACATCTTCACGCACCAGATCCGCTTCCGCGAATCCCTCGTCGATATTGCCAAACTCGAGCGAGACTTTTTTATGAACGTTGCCGCTGTCGGCGTAGTCGTGAATGCGCGGCTCGTCGATCAGCACCGCTTCTTCGATATTCGAGATCGTGTTGAGCGGTTCGTACTCGACCTCGATCAAATTCATCGCGTCAAACGCCGTGTCTTCATCGATCGCCGCAACCGCCGCGACGGGATCACCAACGAAGCGCACTTTGTCGATGCAGAGCGCGTGCTCGTCCTGACTCACCGGCAGGATGCCGTACGGAATCGGCAGATCTTTTCCGGTAATCACCGCGAAAACGCCAGGCAGTGCGAGCGCTTTCGAAGCGTCGATCCGCTTGATCAAGGCGTGCGGCACGTGCGAGCGCAGCAGCTTACAAAACAACATGCGCGGAAACACGATGTCGTCGGCAAACTTAGTTTGGCCCACGCACTTCGCACGGGCGTCGACCTTGCGAAACGGCTTTCCAATGAGATTTAGCGGATTGCTCCTGGGATTTTTCACTCTAGACCGTAGACGCTTTCTTTCGGCAGTTCGAAAGCTTCGCCGCGCATACGTGCGGCGGCAAGCTCAACCGCCTCGTAGATCTTGATATACCCGGTGCAGCGACAAAGATTCCCGGAGAGCGCTTCCTGAATCTCAGCGCGCGACGGATTCGGCGTCTTCTGCAACAACTCTTCCGCCACCAAAAGAAAACCGGGCGAACAGTAACCACACTGCGCCGCGCCTAGATCCGCAAACGTTTGCTGCAGCGGATGAAGCTCAGCGCCAACCGCCATGCCCTCGATCGTTTTTACTTCCCGCCCTTCCGCGTCGAGGCCCAGCATCAAACACGACAATATCGAACGCCCATCCACCAGCACCGCGCACGTGCCACACTCGCCAAGCTCGCAACCATGCTTCGTCCCCGTCAGGTTCAGATCTTCACGCAACACTTCCAGCAGCGTCTTGTGCGGCGCAAATGCTACTTCGGTGTCTTCGCCGTTCAGACGGAAGCGAATCTGTCTCTTACTGTTCATCAAGATTTACTGCGGGGCGGCTTCCTTCTTCTTAACCTTATTCAATATAACGTTATCGATCAACCGCGTCTTGCCGATGTACGCGGCGACCGCGATCAGCGTGGGCCTTTCATCGATGCGCTCGATGGGCTCGAGCGTTTCCGCGTCGGCGATAGCCACGTAATCCAAACGCGCACGCGGTTCCGTTTCGACCGTCGAACGAACGACGTCCGCGATTTTCCCGGCGCTGCGCTCGCCGTCTTTGAATGCCGTTTTCGCTTGCTTCAACGCACGATGAATGACGGCGGCAGATGCCTGCTCTTCGGCATTCAAATAAAGATTGCGCGACGAGATCGCCAGACCCGAATCCTCGCGCACGATCGGCAACACGACGATCTCCGTATCAATCGCGAGATCTTTGACGAGACGCTTGATCACGAGTGCCTGTTGCGCGTCTTTTTGTCCGAAGAAAGCGAAGTCGGGCCGCACAGTGTTCAGCAGGATCGTCACCACCGTGGCGACACCACGGAAATGTCCCGGCCGCGACGCGCCTTCGAGCTGCTCGGAAAGTCCAACGACGTTGACGTACGTCGAGAAACCCTTCGGATACATCTCCTCGACGGTCGGCGCGAAGATGTAGTCGACGTTATAGTCGGTCAGGAGCGCGGTGTCTTTCGTCAGGTCGCGCGGATAGTGCTCGAAGTCTTCACCTGGTCCAAACTGCGTCGGATTGACGAACACGGAAACCACGACCACGTCGCACATGCGCCGCGCTTCACGCACGAGGCTCAAGTGGCCTTCGTGCAGCGCGCCCATCGTCGGCACCAGTCCGACAGTGCGGTCCTGATCACGGCGGATTTTGCGCGCGACGGAACTCATGCGCTGACGGCGATTGATGATCTCCATAGGATTGAGGGTGGGCTAGGACTTCTCGGCCTTTGAGTCTCTCGTGGGGTTTTCTATCTCGAGTGCCTCGGCAGTCTCTGCGGGCAAGCCATACGACTCCGCTTCCGACGGATAGGTGCCGTTTCTCACGTCGTCGGCGTAACGGGTCACGGCGTCCGTGATGATCTCGCCCAGGTTCGCGTACGGCCGCACGAAGCGCGCCGTCTTCCCAAACGAAAGACCGAGCATGTCGTGCAGCACCAGCACCTGAATGTCGCAGTATGAACCGGCGCCGATGCCAATCGTCGGAATGCTGATGCTCTCCGTAATGATGCGCGCGATCTCACGCGGCACGACTTCGAGCACGACGGCAAACGCGCCTGCGTCTTCCAGCGCTCTCGCATCGTCGATCAACTGCTGCGCGGCTTTCGGAGTCTTGCCTTGCACGCGATACGCGCCGAGTTGATTGATCGACTGCGGCGTCAAACCGATGTGGCCCATCACGCTGATCTCTTCATCGACGAGACGCTTCACGAGCGGCACGCGTTTGTGGCCGCCTTCGAGCTTGATCGCTTCCGCGCCGCCTTCTTTAACAAGCCTTAATGCGTTTTTGACCGCTTCGTCTTCACCGACGTGAAAAGTGCCGTAGGGCATGTCGGCTACGAGCAGCGCCCGCTGCACCGCGCGGCGCACCGCTTTCAAATGAATCAGGATCTCTTCGAGCGTCACCGGCACGGTGTTGCCATAGCCCAGAACCACGTTTCCCAGGCTATCGCCCACCAGAATGACGTCGATACCGGCCTCGTCGACAAGGCGTGCGGTCGGATAATCGTAAGCGGTCAAACAAACCAGACGCTCGCCGCGCGCTTTGCTCGATCGCAACGACGGCGCACTGACCTTTTCCGGACGTTCGGGCTTTAGATACGGCATGTTTAAGTGGGGGCATTATAACGGCAAATCGGGGGAGGGAAAAGGCGCGTGTTGGGGCCGCCAGCGGGTCACGGCCGACTTATCGGGCGTTTTCTCCAGAAGTTCGTGGACAGGCTTGGCCAGTGCCGGGTGGACGAGGTTGGGGACGAGCTCGTTGAGCGGAACGAGCACGAAGCGGCGCGCCTGAAGACGCGGATGCGGCAACTTGAGGAAGTCTGTGTTGCTGCGTTCGTCTTTGAAGATCAGTAGATCGAGATCGATAGTGCGTGGGCCGAGAGGCACTTCACGCGTGCGTCCGAGGGCGTACTCGATGCGCAAGAGCCGGGCGAGCGTCTGATCCGGCCGTGGCAGTGTCGAGCCGCGCAGTTCCGCGACCATATTGAGAAACGGGGGTTGATCCTCCTTCTCAACCGGCGCGGTTTCGTAAATACTCGAGAGACGAATCACGTCCAAACCCGCGTCGAGCATGCCGCGCACGGCGAGCAACAGGTAACCCGCGCGGTCGCCGAGGTTCGAGCCCATCCCGACGTAAGCGTTTTGGATCAAGTCAGCTTTGCCCTCAAAAATTCTGGCCACAAAAAGGCACAAAAAGCATAAGAGATTTGCGAGCAGGCTTGTGTTTCTTGTGCTTCTTTGTGGCCCATGTTGACAAATAAACTACCACGGATTCATATAGCCGCCGACCCATGTCGCAACTCTTAACGCTCATCTGGCTCAAGTGGCGGCTGCTGCGCAACTCGCTGCGTTCGTCGAAAGCCGTCGTCAACCGGGCCGCCTCGGTATTCGGCATGTTGATCGTGCTCGCGTTCTCGTTACTGCTCGCTTTAGTGCTCGGCGCGGTGGCTTACTTTGTTAGTCAACCCGAAAACCTCGCGCGCATGTTGCGCGATTCGCCGCGCGAGATTTCCGCAGCCACGACCGCGGAGTTCATCTTCTTTTCGATCTTCGGATTTATGTATTTGATGTGGGGAACGCTGCCGTTGAGTCTCGGCGGCGGCAAGCAGTTTGACGCGGGCAAGCTGCTGCTTTATCCGATCACGTTGCGCAAGCTGTTTGCCGTCGACTTCGTCAGCGAATTCACAACGCTGCACTCGGTGATCGCCGTGCCCGCGATTTTCGCGGTGGCGATCGGCGCGGGCTTGGCGACGGACAGTCTGCCAACCACTTTAGCCGCGGCTGTGCCGATTGCTTTGTTTGGCGTGGCATTGTCGAAATGGCTGACGACGATCATGGGATCGTTGCTGCGGCGCAAACGTGCGCGTGGGGAAACTATCGTCGCCCTCGTCGGCGCGATCGCGGGATTCGGCGGCGCACTCGCGGGACAGATCGCTCCGGTCCTCTTTCGTCACGCGGAATCGATTCGCTCGTTGCGCTGGACGCCACCGGGCGCGGCCGCGTCACTGCTCGTTGCGAGTTCTAACGCAGACCACCTCGGCTTCGGCGTCGCCTTTGCGACGCTGTCCGCTTACGCGGTGGCTTTGATTGCCGTGACGTTCGTAATCGCGCGCCGCGCGGCGCTCGGACTTGAAGGACGCCGCAAACGCAAAGCGGAAGTCGAAGCGCACGCCGATCAGCCGCAGTACGCGGGCTGGCAGTTGCCATTGCTGTCTGCTGATCTTTCCGCCGTCGTTGAGAAGGAGCTGCGCTATGCGATGCGCAACGCGCAGATGCGGATGATGGCGATCATGCCGTTGATCTTAATTGCCATTCGGCTAATCAACTCGCAACGGATGCAGAGCGGCTTCCGGCCTCACCCCGGCGCTGCCAGCGAGTTCATGAAGTATGGCGCGGGTTTGCTGGCCGCGGGCGGCGTGATCTACGTGTTTCTGATCCTCGCGGGAGTTTTTTGCAATGGGTTTGCGTACGAAGAAGGCGGAATGCGCACGCTGATTCTTGCGCCCATCGATCGCCGCAAGATCCTGCTCGGCAAAAATATCGCGGTGACATTGATCGCCATTGTCTTCGCCACGGTGCTGTTGACGATCAACGCCATCGTCTTTCGCGATCTCACGCCGGCGATGCTGCTGTTTGTCGCGCTCAGCTTCGTCAGCTTCGCAGCGATCATGGCGACCATGGGCAACTGGCTTTCGATCCGTTTCCCGAAGCGGATGGTCTTCGGCAAACGAATGAACGTTTCGGGTGTCGCAGGCGTCACGCTGATTCCCATGATTCTCGTTCTCGGCATCGCACCGTTTGGGGCCACGGTCGCCGGTTATCTCACGCGCAGTTTTTTGATCGAGTACGTCGCGCTCGCGCTTTTCGCGTTAATCTCGATCGGTATCTACGTGTTGGCCCTGAATCTTCAGGGCCGCACACTCGCGCGCCGTGAGATCGAGATCCTCGAAGCAGTGCGAGAGCCAACCGACGAATAGTGTGTTACACTCGCGCCCGAGTAATGAATCCAGTGACGCTTCGGCGTCCGGGCGGGTTAGAGCCCCGTCAAGACACAAATGGCTCGCAGAAGATTTCGCAGCAACCAGCGTCACGAACCCACCACGGAGCGTTCCTTTCAGGAATACATCCTCTCGACTCCCGCGCCACAAACATCGAGAACCGAACTGCTGCGGTTGATCCGCGGCGGCGAAGACACGTATCTCGAGCTCAAGGTAAAACTCTCGAACACTGAGAAGATCGCGCAGGAGATCGTGGCCCTCGCGAATACCGGCGGCGGCGTGATCGTGTTTGGCGTGAACGATCAGTTGCGCGTGGAAGGCGTCGACGATCCGGAGCGAGTGCAGGAAGATCTGGTCAGGATTTGCCGCGAGGAGATTCAACCGCCGCTCGTTCCTTTCATCGATCGCGTCGCACTCGACAACGGCCGGCGCATCGTGGCGCTCGATATCGAAAGCAAACGACGGCCTTATCGCACGCGCGATGGCCGTTTTTACTTGCGCATCGGCGCGGAAAAACGCGAAGCATCACGCGAAGAGATCTCGACGCTGCTCGACGAAGCCCGTCCGCTGCGTTACGAAAGCGTGCCCGCGCTTGGCGCGATGATCGCGGACATCGACGAAGCTCATCTGTGGACCTACTTGCGCGCGTTTGAAGGCGGCGCGTTTGAAGAGTCGGCCGTGGTTGATTATCCGACGAGCGAAGTGCTCGAACGCGATCTGCTGTTGGCAACGTCCGACGGTCAGGACGTGGTCCCGACTGTCGCCGGTTTGTTGTTGTTCGGACGTGACGAACGAGTGGCTGAGCTAGTGCCGCGAGCGGCGGTTACTGCGACGCGCTTCTCCGGCGACTCTTTGCAGTCGCCCGTTATCGAACGCGTGAAGATTGCGGGAAATCTGCTGAACGTCTACGAGCAGCTTATTCGCTTCGTCCAACGTTACTCCGACCTGCGCGACTCACGACCGCGCGTCACCGTCGAAAGCGGTAACGACGATTCACCGGTGCCGGCGCGCGCGAACTATCATCGCGGCGTTGTGACGGAAGCAATCACGAACCTGCTGGCCCATCGAGATCTTGCGCTGCGTGAGTTGCCGAGCCGCATAAACGTGTTCGATCATTCGCTGGAGTTTGTGAATGCACGCCGCAGCACCGGATTTTCGCCGGTGGCCCAGAAAGCGATTCGTTACGGCATGCCGCAGCGTTTGAATCCGCAGCTAGCGGCGGTGTTGACGAGTGCCGCGTATGGGTTGCCGTTGAGTTTGCGTGGTCTACCGTCGTTGTTGCGTGAGGCGCGACGATTCTCCAACCGCAAGGCGGAGATCGTCGCTTTCAATGATGAATTTCGGCTGCGGGTTTACGGCTACTGATAAGACGGGTCGACATGATTTCAGAATTTACAAGACTCATGCATACAGGAGGCGAAGGATCTCACTCCTTCATTCGAGTCTTATGAATCCTGACATCCTGTCGAAGGTTTATTGCTTCTGAGTAGCCTGAGCGTCGGGCTTGGGTGCGTTGTAGAACTGCCGCGCCTGAATGACCAACTCCTTGTCGTCGTAAGTTCCGTCACCATCCACGTCGACACTAACCTTTATCTTATGTTGCTTGCCGTCGTGCACGTCGCCCGGATTGAACGCGAGACTGTACTGGCTGCGCAGTAACGCGTTGATGCTGCCGAGCACCTTCGGTAATTCGCCTTCAAACGTCACCGGAAAATAAGCGCCGCCCGTTTCCTTCGCAAACGTTTGCAGCGTGTTGTCAGCCTGAAGCCAGCTCATGCGGCCCGGCATCCCTCCCAGACTGTCCGTTGCGGGAAGTTGATCGCCGTACATTTTCTTGAAAAGATTTGCGGTGCCGATGATGTAGACCGGCACGCCCGCATTTTGCAGCACCTTGCGTGCGTCGCCGTAATTGATTTTGCTGAACGTGTCGATGCCCGACGCGATCAACAACACGGCGCGGCGGCGTCCCTGTATGGCGGTGATGCCCGAGTAGTCAGACTTCTCGCTCTTGTTGTCTTCCAGCACGACCGAATCAGCGCGACCACCGACCATCACAAACTTCAACGCGTCGAAGAGGTTCGTCTCACGAAACGCCGGCGAGTTTCTCAGCAACAGCGTGACGACCTGGCTCAAGCGCGAGGGATCGTTTGTGAAGTCTGTCAACGGCGTCG